>JAJRRK010000112.1 GCA_024279555.1 Campylobacterales bacterium | reverse complement strand
TTTCACCTGATTCGTCCGCTCATACAGGTACGGGAAAAACAGCTACGTGCTTTTGCCGATGAGAACAATCTGCAAGTTATCGGCGACGAAGCCTGTCCTGCGATGCTCAAAGATGTCAAGATGCCGCATGCGCGGGCTTCGACAAAACTGTGGCTTGAGGGGATGGAAAAAGAGAACAAAGAGCTCTTCAAGATGATCAAGGCCTCTTTTAAGCATATCCATGACGATACATTCCTGGATCCTAATAGGTGGGATCGGGATGATATAGAAATGAGCAATAAGCAATGAGTAGTGAGCAATTTAGATCGAATTTCTCCGATCGTCTCGACAAGATCCTCACTGCCCACCTCGATGTCAGCCGTAATCAAGTCGAAAAGCTCATCAAGGAGGGGCTTGTTCAAGTTGACGGCAAAACAGTGACCAAACCGAGTTTCAAGGTGTCAGAGGGTGATGAGGTTGCCTATGAATTTAGGGAGGCGACCAAACGTGAGCCGGTCGATGTGGATTTTGATGTGGAGGTACTCTATGAAGATGCACATTTGATGGTTATCAACAAGCCAAGCGGGTTGGTGGTGCATCCCGCGCCTTCAGTCAAAGAGGCGACACTGGTGGACTGGCTGGTGCAGCGGGGTGTCTCTCTCTCGACCATCAGCGGAGAGGAGCGCCACGGCATCGTACACCGCATCGACAAGGAGACCACGGGGGCACTGGTGATCGCCAAGAGCAACGAGGCGCATGAAAAACTCTCTTTGCAGTTGCAGGACAAAAGTATGGGGCGTTACTACCTTGCACTGATCGACCATCCGCTCAAAGAGAATGTGGTGGTCGACAAACCGATCGGACGTAATCTAAAGAACCGTTTAAAGATGGATGTGGTTCTGCACGGGAAAGAGGCAAAGACCGCCTTTGTAAAGCTGCTTGAAACCGAGTATGGTACCGAACTGATCACCGCCAAACTCTTTACCGGGCGTACCCACCAGATACGGGTACATCTCAACACTTTGGGGCGGCATATACTGGGTGATGATTTATACGGTTTTAAGAGCAAAAGAGATAAAATCCCAAGAGTTTATCTGCATGCCTATCTGCTTTACTTGACTCATCCGATCACGGGAGAAGAGATGGAGTTCATTGCTCCGCTTTTTGACGATATGCGCACCTATATGGAAAAATATCTCGATATAGGTGCACTCAAGAAAAAGCTTGAACCCTCTCATCTTAAGGCAGGTTTCGGAGCGTAGGGTATGCTCTCTATTTTATAATTTATCAGGAAATCCATGCCACACATCAAAGTCAAACCGTTTAACAGTGCCATTGTAGAAGAAAAGATCCCCCGAAGTTCTCTGCTTACTTTCCGTGCAACAGCGGTCAACCGTGGGGATGAGATCTGGGGTGTACAGCTGGAAGACAAAGAGTTCCTGCTGCAGGTAAAACGCTTTGATACATATGTGCTTATCAAGTATGACAAAGTGACCAGACCGCTCAAAGTCAACCTGCTCAAAGAGGCGCTCAAACGTATCGCAGATGAATTGGAATTGGAGGTCATCGCCTCAAACATCGCCCAACACAAAGAGAGCCGTTATGCCTCGGAGTATGAGAAGTCCATTGAAGATTTTTATGAAATCGACTTTCCGTTTGAAAAGGTCTCGGTAGAGGTTGGTTTTGGTTCAGGCAGACACCTTCTCTATCAGGCTAATAAATATCCCGATACACTGTTCATCGGTCTGGAGATCCATACCCCTTCGGCACAGCAGGTGCTTAAGCAGATAGAGCTTCAGGGACTCAAGAATATCTGGGTGGTCAATTACGATGCGCGGCTCTTTTTAGAGATGCTCCCTTCCAATCTTCTGGAGAAGATATTTGTGCACTTCCCTGTGCCTTGGGACAAAAAGCCGCATCGGCGTGTCATCAGCCCCAGTTTTCTTGCCGAGTCGATGCGTGTACTGCAAAAAGGTGGTAAGCTTGAACTGCGTACTGATAGTGATAACTACTTCTGGTATGCACTCGAGACCTTCTTTGGAGTACCCAAAACCCATGTAGAGGTACGCAAGAACGAAGCATTGGAAGTGACGAGTAAATACGAGGCGCGTTGGCTGAAAATGGAGAAAGATATTTACGATCTCTATGTCACCTGCCAGGAGGTCTCACAAGCGCGCCCCCCATTGCCTGACTTTAACTTTAATATTGTAAAATATAGAAAAGGGTTGGAAGATGTACTTCCGCAAAAAGCACTGGTGGAAGAGGACTATTTCGTACATATTGAACGGCTCTACAAAAGCGGGGATAATCTGCTGCTTGTCAAATGCTCTTTTGGCAGTTTTGACAGACCTGAGCATAAGTTCATACTGTTGACCCAAGAGGGGTGCCGCTATTTTGTTTCACCGCCAGTCAAGACCAGTGTCAACCATAAAGCCCATGTCAAATTAACGGAGCTGCTCAGTAATGTCAAATGTAATTAGTGCAAAAAATCTCACACTGGCGTATGACAACGGCCGAAAAGAGATCATCAAGAATGCCAGTTTCAACATACGCAAAGGGGACTTTGTCTTCATCACCGGTCCGAGCGGTTCGGGAAAGTCGACACTGCTCAAAGCACTCTACGGACAGCTCAAACCCAAAGAGGGTAATCTGGTCGTAGGTGGAGTGGATCTTGCCAATGTCAGTTCCCGAAAACTGCAGGAACTGCGTACCCATATGGGGATCATTTTTCAGGACTACAAGCTGATCAACGAATGGACGGTTGCCAAGAATGTCGTATTGCCATTGATGATCGCCGGATACTCCATTGATGTTCAGAATGCACAGGCTCACAGGCTGCTCAAGCATGTCAAGCTGGCGGAGCATGCCGACAAATTTCCTCTGGAATTGAGTGGTGGGGAGCAGCAGCGGGTAGGGGTGGCACGTGCGCTGGCGAAGAACCCTGTGGTTATTTTAGCGGATGAACCTACCGGTAACCTTGATGACTACTCTTCCAACGTTATTTGGGACCTGATGGAGAATGCCTGCCAGCAGCTGGAGACCACTGTACTGGTCGTAACCCACAAGATCCCGACCATCTTCTCTCTGCCGTACCGCCATTTTATTATTGAAAGCAAGGGTGTCTATGAAGTTCATTAAAAACCATCTGATGTTCATACTGCCTTTAATGGCGATACTGCTTGGCATTGAGTTTTACCTTGTGTTCGACCGTACGACGGACAGTTACGAGAAGGGGCTCAAAGAAGGGTACACCATGCTGGTGGTGACCAAAAAGCCGGTAACACTGCGGAAGCTGAAGAGTCTCAACGAACATATCGCCGGTATTGAAACGATCAAGCGTGAGCAGATCGTTTCAGAAGTGGCGCAGGGGGTCAGCAAACAGAGCCAAAAAGAGATCCTAGCCGCACTGCCGTACTTCTACAATGTAGGGTTGGACAGTTATCTGGAAACCGCACAGATCGAGAAGATCAAGCGTGACCTTGAGAAGGATCCTCTCATCAAGCGTGTCGAGACTTTTGGCAGCAGCTACAGCTCTGCCTACAGGCTTTTTTCCTTCATCAAGTTCCTTCTGAAGGTATTTATCGGCTTTATGGGGATCGTCAGTCTTTTCCTGATCATCAAGCAGATGGAGATCTGGAAGTATGCCCACAAAGAGCGCATGCAGGTGATGGAGATATTTGGTGCGCCGCTGATGCTGCGCTCGGGTGTGCTTTTCAAAGTGGCGATCTTCGATGCTTTTATCGCGACACTGCTTGTCTCGGGGATCTTCTTTTATGTGAAGTTCGTCTGGGCGGCGCAGAGCGGTATTGATCTGATGATGCAGAAGCAGGATGAGCTTTTCCGAATCTCCGATATGGCGATCCTTCTTGGTGCAGCGCTCTTTCTTGTGATCGTTGCGGTTTATACAGTCGTGTTCAGTTCCAGGGGAGTACAGGAGTGAGATCACTGATCCTCTATCTTTTTCTTTCGTTCTCTCTGGTTTACGGGGCGACCTCTACGACCAAAAAGATATCGACGAACAAGAAGACGCTAAGCAAAGTACAGCAGCAGCAGAAACAAACGACAAGACGCCTGGACAGGATCGCCAAAGATATCAAGGCGGCAGAGAAGGAGATCGCCTATCTTGGCAAAAAGATTGACGAGCTTGGCCAGGACCAGAATGAGACAGAAGCGGCCTACCAGCGGCTGAAGAAAGAGCTGAAGCATTCGGAGAGTGAGCTGGCTGAGACCAGCAGGGAACTTGAGCAGAAGCGTAAACAGTTTATCAAGCTTCTCACTGAACGTTTTTCGGTGAACTTCGCGATAGAGAAGGCACATGAGCCGACACGCAGATCGATCATAGACCAGGAAATTTATAAAGCCTACAAAAAACACAATGCTCAGATGCTGGCAAAACTCAAGAAGGATATTGCCAAACTGAAGCGCAAGAAAGATGACACCCGCTACAGGCGGAACCATACCAAGAACCAACTGGCAAAGATCATCAAAAAGCGGGAATCCTATGCGGCGAAAAAGAAGCAGAAGGAGAAACTGCTGAAAAAACTGTCGGCCGATGAAGAGAAATATACTGCAAAACTTCAGTCGATCGTCGACAGACAGAATGCGCTGCGTGCGACATTGGCAAAGTTGAACATTCTGCGAAAACAGGAGGTCGAAGAGGCGCGTAAGCGTGCAGCGGCACGAAAAGAGGCACTGCGCAAAGAGAAAGAGCGCAAGCGCAAGCTCAGGCTGGCAAAAGCAAAAGCCAAAGAGAAAGAGCGCAAGGCGAAGGAGGCCCTTAAACGGGCGAAAACAGAGGAGGCACGCAAAAAGGCACGACTGGCGGCCAAAGAAGCGGCAGCAGAGAAGAAGCGTATCGTCAAAGAGAGCCAGAAAGTACGCAATGTCAACTCTTCGTACAAGAAAGAGGCAGTTTACAAGTACCGTGGTGGCAAGACCATCTCACCCATACGCGGGGCAAAGCTGGTTAAGAAGTTTGGAACCTATGTCGATCCGATCTACAAAATCAAGATATTTAATGAGTCTATCACGCTTCAGGCACCTTCGTCTCCTGCCAAAGTACAGAATGTTCTGAACGGAAAGGTGGTCTTTGCCGGTAAATCGAGTATGCTTGGGAAAGTGGTTGTCGTTGCACATAGTGGGAAGATGCATACAGTGTATGCAGGGCTTTCCAAGATCGCACCGACCATACGTGTAGGACGAAAGATCAAAAAAGGCTATGTGGTGGGGAAGGTCAAACGCAAACTGGTTTTTCAGGCAACTAAGAACTCCAAGCACATCAATCCGCTTAAGTTGATACGTCTTTAGAAGAGCCTTTAATCCCTTCCTAACCACATTTTGGCTATAATCGCGAAATCTTAAAAGGGGTGTATCCGTGACAAAACGTGTATTGGTAAAGTTTTCCGGTGAAGCATTGGCAGGCGAAGAGGGCTACGGGATCGATACGAAGATCCTCAACTATATCGCAGGTGAGATCAAAGAGCTTGTCGACAATGGTGTAGAGGTCGGGATCGTTGTTGGCGGCGGGAACATCATTCGTGGTGTGACCGCGGCAGCCGACGGGATCATCAAGCGAACTTCGGGTGACTACATGGGTATGCTTGCGACCGTCATCAACGGTGTTGCGATACAGGAAGCATTGGAGCATGCGGGGCTGCAGGCGCGTTTGCAGTCGGCGATTGATATGCAGGAGATTGGTGAGGCATTCATCGTGCGCCGTGCGCGCAGACACCTTGAGAAAGGACGTGTGGTTGTCTTCGCCGGTGGTACGGGGAACCCTTATTTCACCACAGATACCGCAGCGACACTGAGAGCATCTGAGATCGAAGCGGATCTGCTCATCAAAGCGACAAAGGTGGACGGTGTCTATGACAAAGACCCCAACAAATTCGAAGATGCCACCAAGCTCTCCGAGCTTACATACGATCAGGCGCTTAATGACCATATCAAGGTCATGGACGATACTTCCATCGCACTGGCAAAAGAGAACGGGCTGCCCATCGTAGTATGCAACATGTTCGAGAAGGGCAATCTGTTCAAGATTATCAATGGTGATATGAGCCTTTGCTCTATCGTAAAGTAATCTACAAATAACAGAAAATCAAAGGAAAGAACAGATGAGAACAGAACAACTGACAGCCAAAGCACTTGAGAGAGTCGATTTCGACAAATACCTACTTGCGAATGCCGTAGGCAAAAGAGCTGAAGAGATTGCAAACGGTGCCGAGCCGCTTATCGATGTGGACACCAAACTGGTCAAACATACAGACATCGCCCTGCAGGAGATCGCAGAAGGCAAGTTGAACGTAAATCTCAAGGGATAATCCCCCTTGGATGCATTCCTCTCGAAAGTCAAAGAGATCCATACGATAGAGGAAGCGACTGCCATTCTCTGGGAACAGCTTCCCGAACACTTCCCACAGACACAAAAAGCCCTTGATCTTGCCATGACTGCCCATGACGGGCAGAAACGCAAGAGCGGGGAACCCTACATTGTTCACCCCATCCTTGTAGCTGCGATTACCGCTTCCATTTCCAATGACGAGACGATGGTGCAGGCGGCACTGCTGCATGATGTGGTGGAAGATACCGACTTTGACCTTGAAGACCTCTCCCGTGAGTTTGGTGAGGATGTGACCCATATGGTCGCAGGGTTGACCAAGATCGTCGAGATCAGAGATGAGGAGCTTGTCCCCTCCGGTTCGGATGACAGGCTGATCTCCTCTGCGCTGACCTTCCGGAAGATGCTTATTGCGTCCATCAAAGATATCCGTGTACTGGTCATCAAACTCTGTGACCGTCTGCACAATATGCTGACCCTCGATGCCCTGCCGCCGCACAAGCAGAAGCGTATTGCCGAAGAGACACTGGTAGTGTACGCTCCCATTGCCCACAGACTGGGGATATCGCGTCTGAAGAACCACCTTGAGGACCTGAGTTTCTACTACATCTACCCTGATGATTATGCAAAAATCTACAGTTACATCAAAGAGAATGCGCAGAACCTCCAGTTCAAGCTCAACGCTTTCATCCAGAAAGTGCGCAAGATGATGGAGCAGCATGGGTTTGAGAGTGACAGTTTCGAGATCATCGGGCGTGTGAAGCACTACTACTCCATCTACTTGAAGATGCACCGCAAAGGGGTAAGCATCGAGGAGGTGCTCGACCTGCTGGCGATCCGTGTCATTGTGCATGAACCTCTGGAGTGCTATACGGTACTGGGACTGATGCATTTGAACTTCACGCCGCTCATTTCCCGCTTCAAAGACTATATCGCCGTGCCCAAAGAGAACGGATACAAGACTATCCATACAACCCTTTTCAATGAAGAGGGGATCGTGGAGGCACAGATACGGACACTTGAGATGCACCGTCTGGCAGAGTATGGGGTGGCCGCACACTGGAAGTACAAAGAGGGCAGCAACAGTGTCAACCTGCAGTGGCTGGAGAGCCTCTCCTATCAGAACGAATCGGTTGAGGAGTTTTATGAACTGGCAAAGAGCGATCTCTTCTCCGAAGATATTACTGTCTTCTCGCCCAAGGGAGACTACTATACGCTTCCCAAAGGCTCTGTAGCGCTTGACTTTGCCTATGCAATCCACTCGGAAGTAGGCGCACATGCGACAGGTGCATTAGTCAACAAACAGAAAGCTTCACTTCTGACCGTGCTTAAGAACGGTGACATCGTCAAGATCATCAAAGATGACAAACCGCATCTGCACTGTTCCTGGCAGGACGCCGTCAAGACCTCCAAGGCCAAAGAGGCCATTCGAAGTCTCTGTCGTGCCCGCATCAAGGAGACCGATACTTTTTCGGCGTACAACATATTGGCAACACTCTTCAATCAGAGTACTGACGGCATCAAGCGGCGGATTGCAGATATGGGGCTTTCCGAAACGGTCTATAAAGTGCCGACACAGCTTGACTATTTCAAAGAGGTGATCCACAAACTGGCTGCCTATATGGGTGCCAAGGAAGTGCGTTTCTGGGAGTTGTTGAAAAAAGGGTATAAGAAGCCCCAGACCAGGGAGATAGAGCATTTTGCGTTCTATACCAACAAACCGCTGGACGGGGTGGAGTTCGATTATTGCTGTCATCCCAAAGTGGGCGATCAGATCGTTGCGTTTTATAAGGACAGTAAGGCTATTATACACCATAAATTGTGCAAGAAGGCGTATGCGAAGATCTTGCATGGTGAGCCGATGCTTTGGGTCAACTGGAGGAATACCAAACTCTCACGTTACAGACTGATCATCAGTCTGCAGAATCAAAAGGGTGTACTGGCCGACCTGCTGGCAAAACTTACGGCACTGGATATGAACGTTATCAGTATCGAATTGGGGATCAAAAACTCCGAAAGTGCGGAGTACTGCCAGATAGAAGTAGAGAGTGCCGAATCGAGAAAGTCGGTACTTGAAGAGAAGATATCACAAAAATTCAAACTGATTGAAATGATCAGTCTGGATGACGCATACAACAAATAGAA
>JAJRRK010000004.1 GCA_024279555.1 Campylobacterales bacterium | reverse complement strand
TGAAGAGTGAAGAGTGAAGAGTTTTGGTATGCTTTTCTAATGAAAAGCTTTTATTGGTGTAGGGTCGGTTTACCGACCATAACATCATGAGAGAAAATTGATTTGACACAACAAAAGAAGCAAAAAAGGATAAACCCATGATGGGCGACAAACCATTCACTAAAGACACCCCATTAGAGAGCTTCATCAACCACAAAAATGAAACAGGTATGCAGTGCGGGAACTACACCATCGATATCCCCGAACTCAAGCCCGGAGAGCAGTACCGCTTCCACTTCGATGCGACTGCCTGTGTAGGCTGCCACTGCTGTGAGGTCGCCTGTAATGAGCAAAACGGCAACAGCCCCGACATCAAATGGCGGCGTGTGGGTGAGATGGAGATGGGTGAGTTCCCGGACACGCTGCAACTGTTCAACTCCATGAGCTGTAACCACTGCATTGACCCCGAGTGTCTGCGTGGCTGTCCGACTGAGAGTTATATCAAACTTGACAACGGGATCGTCTGGCACGACGACCCAAGCTGTATCGGGTGTCAGTACTGTACCTGGAACTGCCCCTACGAAGTCCCTGTCTTCAACCCCGATCGCGGCATCGTCACCAAATGCCACATGTGCGTGGACAAACTCGAAGCGGGTCAGACCCCTGCCTGTGTACAGGCGTGTCCGGGAGGTGCCATTGAAATCGAAGCAGTCAATGTAGAGGAGTGGCTAAATGAAGGCATGGCAAAAGAGGGAGTCGCCCCTCACCTGCCCGACATTGACATCACCAAACCGACCACGCGATACACCTTGCCTGAAATCCCCGAGGGCGAAGAGATACGCGTTGCCGACGAACACCTGCTCAAACCGGCTCACTCCGAACTGCCGCTGGTCTTCATGACAGTCCTGACACAGGTAAGTCTGGGAGCTTTCCTGGCGCTTTTTTTAGGACAGATGCTCTACACGCTCGGTTTCAATCTGCCCCGCCCTACTGCATTGATGGCGGTACTGGCATTCCTGCCTGCCGCCATAGGACTACCGCTCTCGGCACTGCACCTTGGACGGCCGGGTATGGCAATGATGGCAATGAAGAACTGGCGCACCTCATGGCTCAGCCGTGAAGCGATCGCCCTTGGTGCTTTTACCGGTATGGCAACGGTGACTGCAGGGCTCTATTTGATCCATGCACCCGATTGGCTTCTGACACTCTTTGAAGCACTCACACTGGGCGTAGGCATTTACGGTATCTATGCACAGTCGATGATCTACCGCATCAAGGCGCGCCCAAGCTGGAACCGCAAAAGTACCACCAAACGCTTTTTCGGTTCAGGCTATGTCGGCTTTTTGCTCATTGCTATGGCACTGCTTGCTACCAACGGTACTGAGGGGGCAACCGTACTGCTGGCAGTCACCCTGCTTGCGGGTATGGGGCAGGCGTTGGTCATCCTCGAAGAGGTGATGTTCTACCGTCATCTCGATAAGGAAGATCCGCTCTACTACCAGCTCAACCGTACCCGTATCCTGCTTCAGGAACATTTCGGTAAAGTAAAGAAGTTCAGGATCTATTCACTGGCACTGTTTGCTCTGGCACTGCCGCTGCTTGCCATACTATTCGTCGCCAGTGGGCTGACCACCCTAGCAGTTGCCACACTAGCAGTTGCCACCATAGGTGCTTTCACCAGTGAGATAGCAGGACGCTACCTCTTCTACCGAACAGTAGTACCGCTGGGACTGGCAGGGAACTTCTTTGCAGGGAATCAGCGGCATTGACGCAATGCGTCACTGCACGTTCAGTGTGTAGCGCATAGCGTTAAGACTTTGTTCCTACGCTGAATGTGGGAATAAGATAACAAATTGTAGGGGTACCCATAAGGGGCACCTCTACAAAATACAACTATAAATATTATGTAGGGGCAATCCCTTGTGGTTGCCCACAAGACAGGAAAACAAAATGAGTCTCATAGAAAAAGCAAAATCCTTCCTCGGCTTCGATATCAAAGAGGACAAATACGCCCTCGTCGATGATCCCATCTTCGGTAAAGTTGCCAAAGCTAAAGCACCCGACAAATGGGTACGCACTACCTGCGGCTACTGCGGTGTGGGGTGCGGCATGTACATCGGGGTCAAAGAGGGCAACGCGGTCTACTCCAAAGGTGACCCGACCCACCCTGTCAACATGGGTACGCTCTGCCCCAAAGGACTCAGCGAACATGAGATGGTTCGTGCCGATACGCGTGTGGCACGCCCGCTGGTGCGCAAGAACGGTGAACTGGTACCTGTCAGCTGGGATGAAGCCTTCAGCAAAACCGCAGAGACCTTCAAGCGCATTCAGGCAGAATACGGCAAAGGAGCGGTAGCGGTCATCTCCACAGGACAGTTGCTGACCGAAGAGTTCTATATGCTCGGCAAGTTCACCCAGCTTGGACTACAGACCAACAACTACGACGGCAACACCACGCTCTGTATGGCAAGTGCGGTGATGGGCTATAAGCAGACATTCGGAAGTGACGGTCCGGTAGGATGTTATGAAGACTTCTCCAAAGCTGAAGTGATCATGCTTATCGGGGCGAACATCGCAGACAACCACCCAATCTTGAAGCTGCATATCCAGCGCAACCAAAAAGTACGGGGTAAAAAACCCACCATCATCGTCATCGATCCGAGAAAGTCAAAGACATCGCAGATGGCGGATATTTTCGTACCACTCAAACCGCGCTCCGACCTTGCACTGCTTAACGGACTGTGCTACATCATCATGGAACAGGGCTGGGAGGATGAGGCATTCATCAAAGCGCGCACCAACGGCTACAGGGAATTTCGTAAACATATCATGGCGAACTATCCGCCCCAGGAGGTCGCGCAGATTACCGGCATCGACGTCAAAACACTCTACGAGCTCGCACGCACCTATGCACTTGCCGAGTCTGCCATGAGTGCATGGACGATGGGGGTCAACCAGAGTCTATCGGTACCGATACGGTCTCCGCCATCAACAACCTCGCGCTCATTACCGGCAATCTCGGCAAAGAGGGCGGCGCGCCGATGTCCATCACCGGACAGTGCAACGCCATGGGTACACGGGAGTTCGGGTTCACCTCATCCATTCCCGGTTACCGCAATTATGCCAGCGATGCCGACCGTCAGGAATTTGCCGATATTGTAGGTGTACCGGTGGATCTCGTACCGACCAAACGCGGCTACGCCTACCCCCAGATCATTGATGCGATCAACCGCGGAGAGATCAAAGCACTCTGGGTGGTCGCCACTAACCCGTTGGTAAGCTATCCTGACCAGAACGGACTTAGAGAAGCACTCAAAAAGCTTGACCTATTAGTTGTTCAAGACGCCTTCATGAGCGACACCACACAGATTGCCGATGTGGTCTTTGCCGCAGCGACATGGAGTGAGAAAGAGGGGTGTTACACCAACAGCGAACGCCGATGCAACTATGCCAAGAAGGCGATCGAGCCACTGGGGGAGAGTAAAGCTGATTTTGATATTGTCAAAACATTCTCCAAATACTTCGACGGCGCACATGAAATGCTCTTTGAACACATCAACGAACCTAGAGATGCCTTCGAGGAGATCAAACGCGTCAGCAAAGGCAGACTTTGTGACTACAGCGGTATGAGTTATGAGCTTATCGAAGAGCTCGGAGGCATCCAGTGGCCGTGCAACGAAAAGCGCCCAAAGGCACCAAACGTCTCTACTCTGAAGATATGCCCTGCCCGACCCCTGACGGCAAAGCACAGCTGCTGCCGCTTGACTGGGTACCGTTGAGCGAAATGCAATGCAAAGGACTGCCGCTCATTCTCAATACCGGTCGTACCGTCGAACAGTTCCATACCCGTACCAAGACAGGCACCATCAGCATACTCGACAACCTCGCACCCGAAGCGTGGGTTGACATCAACCCCAAAGATGCCGCCAAACTGAAAGTCAAAAGCGGTGACCGCATTGCCATCTCCGGAACACGCGGACGTGTTGAAAATGTCATTGTGAAAGTAAGCCAGACGGTCAGGGAGGGTAACATTTTCGTCCCCTTTCACTTCAATGAGCAGCTTATCAATGCCGTGACCATCCCTGAGTTCGATCCCAAGTCGTTCGAACCCAATTACAAACAGTGTGCCGTACAACTGCACTCTGAAGCCGTACCGGAGGGGATCACCTATGAAGAGGTGGAGATCAGCGGTTATCTTGAAGGGGTAAAAGTCTATGAGGAAGAGAAAGCTGACACCAGACAAACGATGATGACAGAGGGTACAAAAGAGACATCCGGAGATGCATAAATGAGTACTGTCATGTTCTTCTTTGCGGGAATGGCTGTGATCATCTTTGCGATCTTCTATGTTGGCTACCGTGTTGACAGAAAGAACCAATGGCGGCGGGAAGATAATGACTCTACAGCAGAGCAGTCAGACCCGCTTGACCCCACAAAGCTCTGACATGACCCTCCATGCGATCATCATCGGTGCCAAAGCGAACGCTCCCCTTCATGAGGTAAACCAAGTCGAAGCTGTAGCGGGCAAAGGACTCAAAGGTGACCGCTACTACTATCAAAGAGGCACCTTCAACAAACCCCAACTCTCACAGTATGTTCGCGAAGTCTCCATACTTCCCTATGAAACACTTGCCCAATGCAATATGCGACTGCACACAGACCTGACATTTACCGACCTGCGACGCAACCTTGTCATTAAAGATTTCGACTATACACGCATAGAAAACAGCCCCTTCACCATTGGCACAGCCACATTCAAAATCGTCCGAACCTGCCCACCATGTCGCTATCTCTCCCGTCTTTTGGGTGAGAATATGATGAAAGGACTACGGCATATTGGCGGTTATCGTGCCATCATTCTTGAAAGCGGCATGATCACGGTGGGCGACCAGATTATGGTATAATTCGCCCAATCTATTCCAGAAGGTCACTACACGTGCAAAGATCCGATATTACCACACAAAAATTCATTCTCAAACTCTTTCCCGAGATCATGGTCAAAGGTTCCTCTGC
>JAJRRK010000111.1 GCA_024279555.1 Campylobacterales bacterium | reverse complement strand
TTCAGCACCAGCTCTATAGCTGATCGTTTGAAATCTTCAGGATATGCGTTTCTTTTTCCACCTCTTGGCATGAAATTCTCCTTCTTTGTATTGTGTTATTTTAGTAGAATTTCTTTGTACCAAATATTGTAGCCAGATCAACTTTATCATGTGCGGGTGTGGCATAATGGCTGTGCGCTGGGCTTCAGACCCAGTATTGGACTTCCAATCCAGTTACGCGGGTTCGATTCCCGTCGCCCGCTCCAACAGACAAAGAGCATCAAATGGCAAAACATTTTTATCATATACCGCTACAAAGCACTTTGCATTTCATACGCGATCATCGCAGTGATCTTCAAACACTTGCCAACGATACAAAGATGCTGTATTACCGCTCACAAATAGGCAAAAGCATCTATATCCTCGAAATAGAAAAATTCATCGCATTCTTTAAAATAGACAAAGAGACAGACTATGCGCTTAAAACGCTGGAGTACTTTACCTCCAAACCCTTTATTGACGAGATGGCGCGTCTGCTTCATTTTGAACAGTTTACATTGGCAGATCGGAAAGTTGAGAACAAAAGCTTCTTTTTTGGCTTTTGTGCCGTGTATGCCGACAGAGAGCCTGACCTGTTTTCGCACTTCATAGAGAAGACCCTGCTGCACTACCATAGCGCCTTTCACAAGAGTGCCAATATCGTCATAGACTACCGCGATATGTGCCACTATTTGGCAAAAAGTAAGCACATTGCGCTCAAAGAGTCTTTTGGCGAAGTAGAAGGGGACTCCTTTTTCAAGATTGCCGTCAACGGCACCCCGGCGGTGTCGCTGAGAGGAAAACGCATCAAAACTTTACGCAAAAAAGCCTACAGACAACTGCTTAATCTGCTGGCATCATGGGGCGATAGTGCCGAAACAGACCCCGAGGCACAAAAAGCCTATGAAGCCCTTGAGGCACTCAAATACGCTACAGAGTAGATGGGCCGCAGGTACTGCCGCGCATTGAAGAGGTGCCGTGGGATCGCTACGATCCACATGCCTCTTTGTAAAGATTGATGATCTTTCTGTCAACCTTTGAGATGGCAAGCGAGTCGATCTCCTCAAGGCGAAAGTAGCGCTCCTGCGACGGCTCGGTTTCGTGGTAGAGGTGGACATGACAGGTAAGCTTGAAGTGGGTATAGGCGTGGGTGACATCGCCGATGTACTCTGCAGCGCAAAGCGGTGCATCGGTACTTTCAAACCCCCAGAGTCCATGCAGGAACTTGCCGCTGCGCTGGGTGAGAGCCAGTTTGTCGTTGTAGCAGTAGAGGAGGATGTGCTCTTCTTTGCTGGGTACCTTTTTGCGTACTTTGGTCGGGTAGCGTTCGGGGTCGTTCTTTCCTTGGCAGAGAGTTTCAAGCGGACAGGCTTCACACTTGGGCGACTTGGGCAGGCAGAGGGTCGCGCCGATGTCCATCATCGCCTGATTGTAATCGAAGGGGTGTCGGATATCTACCATGGCATAGGCAATTTCCCATATCTTTTTGTCATTGGGGGTTTTGATGCGGTGAAGCCGACAGAGAATGCGGCGCACATTGGCTTCCATAACCGGCACGGGCTTGTTGAAGGCGAAGGCAGCGATGGCGTGGGCGGTATTTTTGCCGATACCCGGCAGTTTTACAAGCGAGTCGATATTTTCAGGCATTGTAGGGGCAATGCCTTGTACTTGCCCTTTTTGTATCAAGAGTTGTGCGGTTTTGTGCAGGTTCTTCGCTCGGTTGTAATACCCCAGCCCCTCCCATGCCTTGAGCACCTCATCAAGGGGTGCACTGCCCAGTGCCTTAAGCGTGGGAAACTTCTCAAGAAAAGGAAAGTAGAAGCGCTCCAGCACAGTCTTGACCTGTGTCTGCTGAAGCATCACTTCGCTAATGTAGATACGGTAAGGATCATCGGTGGTACGCCACGGCAAGTCGTGTCTGCCGTTTTTGGCGTACCACTCTCTAATCTGTCGATGCACCTCTTCTAAATTTGCACGCTTCACTTTTTGTCCCCCACGCCCATTGCGCGATGTTTATGCTTTGGTCGGTAAACCGACCCTACAGAAAAGAGTGTTTCGCAAAAAAACATTTTATCACTCATCACTCATCACTCATCACTCTTCTCTATTCACTATTCACTATTCACTATTCACTATTCACTATTCACTATTCTCCCCACCCGTGCATCTTGACAGAGAGCATGACATCATGGGCTTCAAAGACATCATCAAGCACGCTGGTAGCGACAAAGAGCGTCTCTTCAAGGTCTGCAATCCAGGCATCGATCAGTGCACGGTCGCCTTTGGGCAGGAAAATGACGATCTTGCCGTGGCTGCGGATGACATCGTGCGCTTTTTTCAGAAAACCGATGCGCTCTTCGGGGTCGATGTCGAGCGTGAGAATGAAATATTCGTACTCTTTGCCTGCCATACGGAACTTGGGGCGCTCCAGAGGCATCTTGAAGACTTTGGCCGCAGGTATTTCCTCCGCGATAGGCTGTACCTGTTGAAAAAAGTCCGTATCGGGCGTATTGAGCTGGTAACTGTACTCCTTTTGAGCGCAGTAGTGTGCCAGCACCTCGCACAGCGGAAGGTCATCATCGGCAAAATGGACGACATTGGCATAGGGTCGGTAGTAGAGTTCATCCATCAGTTGAAGGAGTCTGTTGTGTTCGGTGATCTTCATAATGGGAGTGTAGCTAAAAATCAGCGTAGATGTGTATAATAATTGAAAAATTACACCTTCTCGCAGCAGGTATGCTTCTTTTGTCAACAGTATAACTCTATTGTCAGAGTGTGCATACCAATATCTGCGTAAAGAGAACAATTTTGCAAGGGAAGAAGATGATACGCAAAAAGATATACAACCCCGAATCGAACGAAAAGACCAATGAGCGAAAGATTTTCGGCGGCGATCCGACCGGGATCTTTGAACTCAACGACATCAAGTACCAGTGGGCATACAACCTCTGGGAGATGATGCTCAACAACACATGGTTCCCCAAAGAGGTCGATATGACACGCGATGTCAACGACTACAAGAACCTTACCGATGCAGAGAAGACCGCGTATGACAAGGTATTGGCGCAACTTATTTTCATGGATAGTCTGCAGACCAATAACATCATGGACAATCTGAATCCCTATATCACTGCACCGGAGGTCAACCTCATTTTGGTGCGACAGGCGTTTGAGGAGGCGTTGCACTCGCAAAGTTATGCGGTCATGGTTGACAGCATCTCAACCAATACCGATGAGATCTATGAGTTGTGGCGTCGGGATATGAAGCTCAAACACAAGAACGATGCCATTGCAAAGGTTTACGAGGATCTCTCCAAGAACCCAACCGACCAGAACATTGTCAAAGCGATGTTCGCCAACCAGATCCTTGAAGGGATTTACTTTTACAGCGGTTTCACCTATCTCTATACTCTGGCGCGTGCGGACAAGATGCTGGGTTCTGCGCAGATGATCCGTTTTATCCAGCGCGATGAGGTGACCCACCTGCTGATCTTTCAGAATATGATCAATGTCACCAAAAAAGAGCGCCCGGAGCTCTTCACCAAAGAGCTCATTGACGATGTTTACGATATGTTCCGCTCGGCGGTCAAGCTCGAGAGTGAATGGGGGGCGTATATTACGCAAGGGCAGATCCTCGGACTGACGGACGAGATCATCGAGCAGTATATCCAGTATCTGGCCGATCAGAGACTCCATGCGGTAGGACTGGAGAAACTTTACAATGTGGAGCATCCCATCAAATGGGTCGATAACTTCTCCAAGTTCAACGACCAGAAGACCAACTTCTTCGAGGGCAATGTCACCAACTACTCCAAGGGAAGTCTTGATCTGGATGACTTTTAGGGTGCAACATGCTGCATAGACGCAAACCCATGAGAGTGGCAGCGCTGCAACTGCCTTCCGAGAAACGTTATCAGACCAATCTTGACAGACTGCTGGAGTACATTCGTCAGAACCGCGACAAAGAGATCATTGTCGCGCCGGAAGTCTTTTTGACTGCCTATGACTATGAGCATTTGACCACGGCGGCGAAATTCTCTGCCATGGCGTTGAAGATGCTCAAAAAAGAGATTGATGAGCAGATACTGGTGTTGACCCTGCTGCTTCAGGATGGAGAGGATTTCTTCAATCAGGCGGTGGTCATACACAGACATAAGATCGTTCACAGGCAGGAGAAGGTCAAGCTCTTCAAGCTGGGCGATGAGGATCTCTATCTGACAGAAGGAAAGAAGAAGCGCATCAAGCCCTTCGAGATCGACGGGGTGAAGTATGCGCTGCTGATCTGCTTCGAGCTGCGCTTCAAGGATCTCTGGAAGCAGATAGAAGGAGCCGATGTGGTCTTTGTGCCCGCGCGTTGGGGTTTGCCGCGCAAACGCCATCTGGAGATCCTCTCGCAGGCGCTTGCTGTGATGAACCAGTGCTATGTCATTGTCGCCAACAGTGCCGACAGCGACATGGCACGCTCCTCGGTCATCATCTCGCCAAACGGAGATGTGGTGATGGATGACAGCAAAGAGCTTATCGAAGGGCGCATCGATTTCCGCGAGATCAAGAAGATGCGCCGCTATATCGTGATGGATTAACCATAGTTACGCTAAAATGCCGCCATTATCAGGGAGCGAGGGACAGCAGGGTATGATCAAGGCACGGAACAGACAGAATCTGGTCAAAGAGATAGAGCAGCACTTTCCGCTTGATGCGCATGTGAAAGAAGCTTTTCTTTCTGTTGACCGTGAAGCCTTTGTGCCCCAGGAGTTTAAGCACCTCTCTTACAAACTCGATGCCCTTCCGCTTGCCGCCAGCCAGTGGATCTCCTCTCCGCTTACCGTTGCGAAGATGACCCAGTACCTCGAGCTCAAAGGGGTCGATTCGGTGCTGGAAATCGGGTGCGGGAGCGGCTATCAGGCGGCGATTCTCAGCAAGATATGCCGCCGTGTCTTTACCATTGAGCGCATTGATGAACTGCTCAAAGAGGCCAAACGCCGTTTTGGTGAACTTGAGATACACAACATCTTCACCCGCTTCGATGACGGGCAGCGCGGTTGGAAACAGTATGCACCATTTGAGCGTATTCTCTTTTCCGCTACTGCCAAAGAGGTGCCGCAGGTACTTTTTGACCAACTCAAAGAGGGGGGCATTCTGATTGCGCCTATCGAACAGAGCAAAGATTACCACATATTGACCCGTTTTTACAAAAAGAACGGCCGCATCACGACGGAAAATATTGAGCAGTGCCTTTTTGTTCCTGTGCTTGACGGTACCCAGAAGTAAACATCTCTAATTTCTCTGCTATTGACATTTTTTCATTGAATTTGTGATATGATTTACAAAACTGTAAAGATAAGGGACAGGAATGGAAAAGCTGATGAAACCTGCGGAGTATGCCAAAGAGCTCGGGATCTCCAGACAGGCGGTCTATGCGAAGATCAAGCGGGGCATCTTGACAGCCAAAGATGTAGAGGGGAAGCTTTACATTGTGGTTGACACAGACGAGCTTGCCGGAACAGAAGTAACAAAACCGGCAGAGACAAAATCTATAGCACAACCTTCCCCTGCCAAAAAGAGTGCAACTGTTTCGGCAAAGGAGTCTCAAAAAGATTATGAATCCCTGCTTGCCGCAAAAGACGAGACCATCGCTGTACTCAAAGGTACGGTCAAAGACCTCAAAAAGTCCAACAAGCAGATCTCCACAACACTCCGTGGAGAGATCGACCTGCTCAAAGAGGCGTTTCATGAAATGCGTACCCTTTACATGCATCAGCTTGAGTACCAAAAACCTTCAGCTGAAGCGATCGATGTGACCACTGAAGAGGTAGAGACAACACCGCAAAGAGAGTGGATCGGTGTGAAAAAGTTCTTTAAGAAGATGGGTATTGCAAAAGAGAAGCAGCAGGAGAAGCTGATGAAGCGTCTGAAAAAAGCCTGGAAATCAGGCGATGTGCGTATTCGGAAAGAAGAGGGCAAGTTCAAACTTGATGCACAGAGTGATTATGGGGACATGATAAAATAAGATGGGTCTTTTAAAACAGTTTTCCAAAGAGTACAGCCTCTTTCTTGCGATCATCGCATTTTTCGGTATTCACCATTTTGAACATGCGCTTGTTCAGAGTACGGCCGGTAACCTTTTGGGTCTGGGGATCCTTTTTGCGGTCATCATCTACGCAGCGATGGCTGTGGCACATCATGCTGAGATGCTTGCCGAGAAGTTCGGAGAACCCTACGGTACGCTCATTCTAACCATGTCAGCGGTTATTGTGGAGATCGTGATCATTGTCATCATGATGATGCATGCAGACAATCCCGAACTCGCACGAGATACCATCTACTCGGCGATCATGCTGGACATCAACGGGCTTTTGGGTATTGCGGCGATCATCGGCGGGCTCAAGTACGGGGAGCAGCCCTACAATGTCGACTCCTCCAACTCCTACCTCTCTATGCTGCTGGTTGCCATAGGGGTGGCGATGGTATTGCCGGAGTTCATTCAGCCGGAGTTCCATCAGCGCTTCATGATGTTCAATGTGGTGGTCTTCATCGCGCTTTACATCATTTTTACGCGGGTACAGCTCAAGTCACACAAGTATTTTTTCGAGTACAAAGAAGCAAGCAAAGAGAGATGTGACGATGAGGGGGAGTGCCATCCGCATGAAGAGATCAACGCCTGGTACCATGCCTTCAATCTGGTAGTTTCCATCGTGGTCATCGGGGTACTTGCAGAGATGCTTTCTCTATTTATGGGCAATACGCTGCAGACCTTCGGTCTGCCGCTTGCCATCGGCGCGGTAGGGGTCGCGGTGATCTCGGCAGCCCCAGAACTCATTACAGCGGTGCGTGCGGCTGTGGACAACCGTATGCAGACAGTTATCAACATCGCGCTCGGCGCATCGCTGGCGACGGTACTGCTGACCATCCCTGCGGTGATCGTTGTCTCCTATGTCGTGGGTATGGAGCTGAATCTTTCACTCACACCCATACAGACAATGATGATCTCTCTGACCCTGCTGGTGAGCATGGTCAACTTCAATGACGGAGAGACCAATGTGCTTGAAGGCTTTTTGCACTTTATTCTCTTCGTGGTGTTTGCCTTTTTGCTTTTTGTATAGGAAAAGAGGCATCCCAACCGCTTGTTCAAGGAGGATCATATGCGCAAAGCTCTGATTGTTTTTTTGTCCTTTCTGCTTCTGATACTGCTGCTCTTAAGCGGTTTTTTTCTTTTTCTTTTCAGTCCGACGGGTGATGAATTCTTTAAGCCTTATATCAAGAGATATATAGAGCAAAAAAGTGGAATGGATGTTGCTATACCCGAGTATCAGCTTCGGGCAGGCAGTCTTAAAATGACACTGCTTTTTGAAAAGAGACTTCAGTTCAGAACGGTTGCGAACTACAGTCTTTTTCCTGAGCATATCAAGGGGGTGTACAGACTCAAGACCAAGGGATTCCGTTATGGCGATATGAGACTGGATGAAGCAGATATCAAAGGGACTTATGAAGGGACATCGGGTGATCTTGCCATTGACGGGAAAGGTACCGCCATGCATGCGCCCGCGACATACCGTATGCGTTTTGTTGAGGGAGAGGTCAAACAGCTTGAAGCGAAGTTGCGGGGGCTTCCGCTGGAGATATTGCTTGCCATGGCAAAACAGCCGGCACTTGCCAAAGGGAAAGTGGATGTGGATGTGACAATGCCGCAGATAGGGAGCAGGGGTGCCAAGGGCTCTGCAGCCTTGCGTCTGAAAAATGTCTTCTTGAACCACAGGCTGATCAGAGACCTTTACGGTATGGAAGTTCCTCCCAAGAGCCGTGTAGAGGGTCGGGTAGATGCCGCGCTTAACGGAGAGCAGATAGATTTTGCCGCCAAGATAGAAAGTACACTCTTTGCCTGTAGCCTGAAAGAGGGATATCTCAATACAGAGACCAAACAGCTAAGCGGATCGTATGTGATAGACATCAAAGAGATACGTCTCTTTTCCCAAAACCGTCTGCAGGGACCGCTTCTGATCCATGGAAAGATAGCAGGAAGAGAGAAGCAGTGGCATGTTACGGGAGAGAGCCGCTCACTGGGTGGCGTACTTGCCTTTGATGTCGCTGATGCGATCACCATGAAGATGAAAGAGATCTCGGTGCCCAAACTGCTGCACTTTGCCAAGCAGCCTGCATGGATGAGCGGGAAACTCAACGGGAATGTGAAGAGTGATAAAACTTTCAGGCAGGGCAGCTATACGCTCACGGTGTCTCATGCGCGTTTGAATGCCAAAATCCTGAAGAAACAGTTGGGTGTAGACATTCCTCCCAAGACGGTGCTAGTATTGCATTCCAAAGGTACCGTTACCGATGGCAATGTGCAGGCGGTCGCGACAGTCGATTCGCCGCTGGCTACCCTGAAGCTCTCCCAGATCGACTATGACATTGCCAAGGGTGTACTGAAGACACCCTACCGGTTGAGTATTGCCGATGCCAACCGTTTTGCCAAAATCAAAAATGCCAAGAAACTTCCTGTAGACATTATGGGTAAAGTGCAGTATGGCAAAGGGCTTGCACTGGAGGGAAAGATCAGCGGTCTGGGAGAGACGGGTCATTTCTCCTACGATGGAAAGCGGGCATCCTTGAAGGCATCCGGTCTGTATGTGGAGCGGGTTTTGCGTCTGTTGGGACTGCCGGTCTATCTGCGGGGAGAAACGGCTGTTTTGGTCAATATGCGTGAACTCTCGCCGATGGAAGGAAGCTTCCGCGTCTCGGGCAAAAAGATGTGGACCGATCCTGTACAGATGAAGAAGCTTGTTGGAAAGGCGGCAAAGATACCGCTCTCACTTTCCGGCAAGGGGGAGATTCACCGCAAGAGAGTGACGGCAGAGGCTTCTCTCAAGAGCAGTTTGGGTGATATGACACTAACAAAGGTTAAAAGCAATTTCCAAAGCGGAAAGTTCTCTTCAAACTATACCCTGAAGATACCCGATATGCAAAAACTTCAGCAGGTAATCGATGTGAAACTCTATGGGGCGCTGGCGCTCTCCGGTACGCTTGCCTATGACAAATATCTGAAGATAACAGGGGTGACCCGTTCACTGAAAGGGGAGATGCGCTATACATTGACAGGGACACGTTTCCGTGCCATGCTCAAAGGGCTACCGCTGCCCAATCTTCTGGGGCTGATGGGGTACCCTCAGTCGTTTCTGGGAACAGTATCGGGCACGCTCTCTTATGATCTTGCAGGTGATTCGGGCAAGGCTGATGCACAGATTGCGGCATTTCGCATCAAGCCGGGCAAATTCACCGATATGCTCAAAGCAGTACTCAAAAAAGACCCCTCGCGCATTATCTACAAAACGACCAGACTGAAAGCGTCTATCAAGCCGCATACGATTGCCTATACATTGGAGGCAAAAGGCACCAGAAGCACTCTTTCTGTAACACAGGGGCGTATTGACAGACGCAACGGCCGCCAGCAAGGGAATATCAAGTTTGTCTATGAGAAGTATACGATTTACGGCAAACTTGCAGGCACCACACAGTCGCCCCGTTTCATCCTTGATACTTCGGCGTTAATTAAAGAGAAAGCAGGGGAAAAGCTGCAGAAAAAGCTGGAAAAGCATTTGGGAAAAGATGCGGGAAGGCTGCTCAAGGCATTTGGACTGTAGCGTTACCGAAAGAGCATCAGTAGTTTTTCGATTGGTTCCTCGTCGGTGAAGATCTTGACATATCTGATATCGTAACGCGAAAAGTGTGCAAAGAGTTGTGCATCGTTGGCTTCTCTCCTTGCACGATAGCGTTTGGTGCTCCTGCTACCCAAGTAGGTCTCCTGCGAGGTGCCCTCTTGCGGATTGTAAAGGGTGACCTCGCCATGGGGACGCGGAAGCTCCTCTTCTCTGTCTCTGATGATAATGGCGATAACTTCATGACGCTGTGCAAGCAGAGAGAGGTCTATTGGGGTTAGAAAATCATGCAGAATGAACAGAAGTGAGGGTTTGTGTAGGCGTGTGAAAAGTGCGTTGAGTGCATCTTGCATATCGAGTCTGGTGTCAAGCAGGTGGGCATGGTCAATCTGTTCACAGAAATGTTCTATGTCGAAAAGGTGTTTGGTCGGTGCGGTAGTGATGGTGCCGTCTGGAAGATACCCTACACCGGTAAACAGATCGTTTCCCTGCTGTGCAGCATAGCCAAGCAGCGCAGCGGTCTGTGCCATTAGCCGCTGCTTTGCATTGCCCGCACCAAAATAGACAGCGCCGTCAAGCATGGCAGCCACCACTACGGAGAGCTCACGGTTGGCATGGAGTTCTTTGATGTATGGCTTGCCTAGCTTGGCAGTGATGGTCCAGTTGATCTTCCGTATATCATCGCCGATCTGATATTCACGAAGTTCGGCGAAGTCGTATCCCTCACCGTGGAGCTTTGAGAGGTTGTGACCGCTTAAAAGCGTATAGACCTGATGGCGGGATTTCAATAGCAGCGCTTTGAACTCTGGTGTCATGGTGTGACTCCAGATTGAGTGAAGAGCGAAGAGTGAGGGGTGAAGAGTGTTGGTATGTTTTTCTTTGAAAAACTTTTATTTTTTAAGTTTTGCTTCAGCGATGTTGTCTGTATCATTTCTACCTTCTACCTTCTACCTTCTACCTTCTACCTTCTACCTTCTACCTTCTACCTTCTACCTACGGAACGGGCAGTGTTTCCACGATCTTGGTAATGATCTCGTCACTCTTCATGCCTTTTGCCCTTGCTTCATAGCTGAGCACGATGCGGTGCCTAAGCACATCGTGGACGACCATACCGATATCGGCAGGAGAGACGAAGTCGTTTCCCCGTATGAAAGCTTTGGTGCGAGCGGCTTTGTAGAGGTCGATGGAGGCGCGCGGGCTGACACCGTACATGATCTCTTCTCTCAGAGTATCGAGCCCGAAGCGTGCGGGGTTTCTGGTAGCAGTGACGAGCTGTACGATATAGCGTTCGAGCTCCGGATCGATGTGGATCTTTTCAATCGCCTCCTGCAGACTGAAAAGTTCCTCAGGTTCCATCACTTTCTCTACTTCGCCAAACCCTTTGGTCGCGCCCTTTCTCATGATCTCAAGCTCCTCTTCTTCTGAATTATGAGAGACGACAAGTTTCATCATAAAGCGGTCCAGTTGCGCTTCGGGGAGTGGATAGACCCCTTCCTGTTCGATAGGGTTCTGCGTTGCCATGACCAAAAAAGGTTTCTCCAGAGGAAAGGTTTCATCGGCAATGGTCACCTGGTGTTCCTGCATCACCTCAAGCAGCGCTGACTGTACCTTAGCCGGGGCACGGTTGATCTCGTCGGCAAGAAGAAGATGGGTGAACAGAGGTCCCTTTTTGATACTGAAGGTATGGTCGCTTGGATTGTAGATCTGCGCACCGATGATATCGGAAGGCAGAAGGTCAGGTGTGAATTGGATACGCTTGAAATCCAGCCCCAGTGCTTTGGAGAGGGCGTTGATGGTGGTGGTCTTGGCAAGTCCCGGAACCCCTTCAATGAGGACATGACCGTCACTGAGCAGTCCGATGAGCAATCCTTCTATCATCTCATCCTGTCCGACAACCGCTTTGCGCAGTTCATTTTTGAGCTGGGTGATCTTGTTTGTCATTTCAGTGTCTCCTTGGCTTCTTGTTTGAGTTGTTTGAGGGTATGGCTTCCGTCTTGGTAGAGATCGGACTCTATTTTTGCGATGACTTTTTCGAACCGTGTCGGATCATTTGCCAAAAGCAGTTGAAGCAGGCTCCGTTTGTCACTGCAATCAGCGATCTTCTGTAGAAGTGGAGCGGCTTGAGAAGCTGTTACTTTGCGTTTGTATTTGAAAAGCCATGCTGTGACAAAGCCTGATATAAAGGCAAGCAGATAACCCAATAGGTTACCCAGCCATTCCCAGTTCACCTGTAAAGGCTTAGGGGTGTCAACCTTGTCTGTCAGGGTATTGACATTGACAGACTTGACAGTGAAACGGTGTTCGGGTATGGTAAGCAGATACTGCTTACGGGTCTTTGGATTGAAAGCCCCAAAGGCGATCTCCGGCAGGGTGAAGCTCTTGGGAGATGAGAGCGCCAGTTCATAGACCGCTTTGTACTTGATGTTGTCGCCGACGGTGGTTTGTGTCAATACCGGTTTGCTGTCAAAATGGGTAATGCCGATCTCTTTGGGAAGCAGTGCGTCTGTCAGGGGTGGATACCCGATCCCTTCGATACTGACACGCATCGGGATCGCCTCATATGCCTCTGCCTCGTTCTTGGGAAAGAGGGTTTTGATGGTGAAGTCACCGATGAAGCGTGTTTTTTCGGGCAAAGGACGGACTTTTAGATTTAGAGGTGTGACATCGATGGGAATATCTTTTGTTTCGAGCTTTTTGAAGTCGTCACGGTCACCGGAGAATGAGTAGGCGACCTTTGCTTCGTCGGTAAGTCGTTTGATAAGTGTGAAGGGGACAGTGATCTTCCCTGTCTTGAGCGGGTAGAGCAGGTAGCGGTAGTGTATGCTGGCATGATGTAGTGTATCGTCATGGGTTGCATCGATCTGTTTGACGGTGTAGGCATCGCTCTTGGGTATCTCGAAGCGGAAGAAGAGCACGACATCAGGATTGGTCTGATTAATATCAACAGTCAGAAGCACAGGCTCCTTGAGATAGGGTGTATTGTTTTGTGTGTGGATAGCGTATGTGAAGTCCTCTGCCTGTAGCAGCAGGCTCAAAAGGAGCATGAAAAGAGTGTATCTACCACGGTTTGGTTTCACGGATGTATCCTTTATTGATGAGTTCATAGACCTTAGAACCAAGTGGCTGCGGTCGGGCACTTTCATCGAGCTTCAGTCTGCCTTTTTTTTCGTTCTCTTGGTTGCTCTTCTGCTGAGAGCCGCCCGCACCGGATCCTGAACTTTGCTGCTTGTTGCTGTTGCTATCTTTTTTCTCAAGGTTCTCACCGGAGTTTTTTGCCGCGTTGCTCTCCTCCTGTGATTTGGGAAGGGAGATGCTGTGTGTATTTTGTTGCCTCTCTTTGTGCTGCATGAGCAGCGAGAGATTGTACAGGGCATCGGCATCTTCGCCCAGCTGCAGGGTTTTAGTATAATATATCTTCGCTTTATCGTACTTTCCCATCATGGCATAGGTATTGGCGATATTGTAATAGAGACGCTGTTTGATATGGGGAGAGGTACTCCGAATGGATTGGTAGATCCTCAGCGCCTTTTTATACGCCTTTTGTTTGTAGTAACTGTTCGCCAGCGCATATTGTGTCTGGAGCGAAGGCGCTTCAATTTTTTGTAACAGAGCAGCGGATCGGTTGTAATCCTCTTCCCGATAGCTTTCGTAGGCGTTTTTGAGTTGCATGATCTCCAGAAAAGAGGCATTCAGGTGAACACCGAGCAGGGCATAGCCGATCAGCAGATAGCGTGCCGCACGGGTATGCAGCATGAGAAAAAGAATGGCTGCCAGAAGTAACGGCAACCAGTAGAGCTCGGTAGTGGCGTAGCGCTGTTTGGTAAGCAGGTGTGTCTCCTCTGCTGCGTTGTTGAGGTGCGTCATGATTGCTCCGGCACTCTCCTCCGGAGTTACAGAAGGGAGCAGATAGCTGCCTTTGGAAGCTTTTGCCAGCTGTTCAAGCAGAGGATTGAGCCTCGATACGACCAGATGCCCGCTTTTGTCTTTCAGCGGCATACCCTCATCATCAGGAACAGTCGCCCCGTGTTCGGTTCCCAATGCGAGTATGGTAAGACGGCTGTCGCTTGTGTGCAGACTCTCAATCAGGGACTTTAGATCATTCTCTTCTCCCCCGTCTGTCATCAGTATGATTTCTCTGTGTACTTTTTTCATCTGCGCGATCTTGTCGAAGAGGTGTACGAGGGAGGTGCCTTTGGTGAGAATATGGTTGAGATCGAGTGCTTCGAGTGCAGTATGGATGAGCCGATGGTCTGTTGTAGGAGGAGAGAGAAGCAGCGGATTGGTGGTGAAAGCGATGAGCATGATATTGTCACGGGTATCCTTTTTTAGCAGGGCTTCAATGGTTACTTTGGCATATTCGTAGCGGTTGGGTGCAAGATCCTGTGCCCGCATCGAGTAGGAGATATCCAGTGCAATGAGAATGTCCCGAGCCTCGATTGGCTCCTCTGTCAGCCCCTCTTTGAACTGTGGACGGGAGAGCGTGATCAACAGAAGAGAGAGAATGACCAGATGGGTCGCCTGTGTCAGCCGCAGCGGACGGAGAAAGTAGGCAAATACGACCAGCGGAATGAAAAGCCAGAGAACTTGCGGATAGAGAAGATTCATCGCACACCCTTTGAAGTGAAAGAAAAGGGTTCTTCCTGTTCACGCCAGAGCCACCAGAGCAGCAGAAGTAGAGCCGAAATGAGAGGCAGAGCGATGAGCAGTCTCTGTCCCAGGTAATTCTCCCCGCGTATAGGGCTGGGTTCAAGTGCGGCGATGTCGGCAAAGACTGTTTGGAGTGCTTCTGCATCACTGGCTGCATAGCTTTTTGCGCCTGTCTCTTTGGCGATCGTCTCCAGTAGAGCGGCATCATAGTCGCGTTTGTTCCCGATACCGATGGTATAGACCCGAACCCCCTCTTTTTTTGCTTCGGTCACAGCTTCCTTGGGGGAGGTGCGTCCGGCGTTGTGGTGTCCGTCTGTGATTAGGATGACCGCTTTGCGTTTTGCCTCTCCGAAACTGAGGGTATGCAGTGCCTGCATGATAGCATCACCGATGGCGGTACTCTCCCCTGCGATCCCTACGTTAGTCATCTCCAGTAGAAAAGAGAGAGCCTCCAGATCATAGGTGAGAGGGGAGGCGGTGTAGGCAAAGGTACCAAAGACCACTACCCCCATATTGTCGTCAAAACGCTTTTGTATGAAGACTTTTGCCAGATCGATGGTGGTGTCGTATTTGCTTTTGAAACGCGCTTTGGG
>JAJRRK010000110.1 GCA_024279555.1 Campylobacterales bacterium | reverse complement strand
GGACATCAAAATCGATGATCATCACCTTCTCATAACCCTGTTTCTGAGCATACTTGGCAGTGATTGCAATGTTATTGAAAAGGCAGAAGCCCATGGCTTTGACTGGTGTAGCATGATGTCCGGGAGGTCTTACTGCACAAAATGCCCGCTTAAATCTTTCCTCCCTAATGCCATCTATGGCTACAAGACCCGCACCAACAGCCATCTTTGCCACATGAAAAGATTCGAATGAACAGTGGGTATCAGCATCGATCGACGAGGCAACCTTGCTGCACTCCATCACCTCTTCTATCTGCATACACAGATGGACACTCAACAGTATCTCTTCGGTGGCACAGATCGGAGAAGGGGTCACAAGTCGCTCTTTGAGCGGTGCTACCGCTTCTTCAATGGCAATAAGCCGTTCTTTGGATTCTGGATGCATAGCCCCGGTATCATGGTCCAGATAGGCGGGGTCACTGATATAGGCAACCTGCATTACTTGATCCCTATGCTCATCTTCAGCGCATCGAGTTCCCGCTTCAAAATGGCAACATCCTGTTCAAGGCGTGCTACTTTTTCCACAAGATACTCTTTAGAAGTTTCCTCTACTGCCGGTATTTCCGTCTGCAGGGGTGCTTTTGTATTCTCAGCAAGTACATAGGTCACCTCTTTACCGTTTTCCTCGACCACTTCACTCTTCAATTGACCCGATTTGACCATCTTGACCACATTGAAAATACTCAGTTTATGTTTTGTTGCATACGATTTTATCGTCATTTTTTCCATCATGACTCCTTTTAAAATTTTCCATCAATTATACACAATTAATTCATATTTGTCTGCTATAATACACCCATAATGATATTAAGGAATATAACATGAAACTAAGAAAAACTTCACTTGCAGTCGCTGCATCACTGACCATGTTGGTGGGCAGTATGCTTCATGCAGAAGCCGCCAAAGTCATTGATGCGAAAGCGGATGTAGCGATCGAAAAATTCAAGAAACTGGTCAAAGGCGGGGATGTTTTCCTCAAAAAGGTCAAAGGTTACCTTGTCTTTCCCGAAGTCTATAAAGCAGGCTTTGTTGTCGGAGGTGAATATGGCAACGGTGTCCTCAGGGTAGACGGCAGAAGTGTCGCCTACTACAATATCGCTTCCGCCTCCATCGGTTGGCAGATCGGTGCACAGAAGACCTCCTATATTTTTGCATTTGCAGACCAGTACGCACTCGACAGCTTTATGAAAAGTAACGGCTGGGAAGCGGGTGTGGACGGTTCTATTGCACTTGTCAAATGGGGACAGGGAATCGATGTCAGTTCCATTAGTTATGAAAAGCCCATCTATGCGTTTGTCTTTGATAATAAAGGTTTGATGGCAAATGTATCTCTTGAGGGAACCAAATTCACACGCATTCATCCATCCGAACTGTAGGCGCGAAACGCGCTTTATTGATGTATACACATTGTCAGATCATCAATATTCTTCGCCGCACGGATACACTTCATTTTTCTTTGGAGCGTGATAATGTTCTCATCAAAGGATGCAAGTATCTTCTCTCTGTCCTTCTGCCAATCGTCGATTTTATTGTGTCCATTGCCGGTAAAATATGACTTGATCTGTATAAGATCATAGAGGCAGGCATTGGCAGCATCATTCTCCTCCGCCTGCACCAGACACGCCCTTGTCTTTTTCAGTGTCTCCAGAAGTTTTGGCAGAAGTACTGCCTGTTCTTTGAAGATAGGCTCTCCCAAAAGCTGCATCAGGCGCTTTCTTTCTCTTGCCGGGATCTTGTCCTCTTCCATTCCCTTGGCATTGAGGATCTCTATGGCTTTTTGCAGTCTTTTGGAGAATGCCTGTGGTGACCTTTTGTTTTTTGTTTTAAAGTGACTCGTATAGAGCGAAAATTTTTCGACAGGATAATCTGGCATAGCACATTTGCCTTCATCTGTCACATTGATATCAAAACGTATATCGACCGCCTCTTCACGGTAATAAAGCCCCATGAGCCGATATTCCCTAAATACCGGTATACCCTTGTAGAGGCACTTGCGTACTCCGTTTTCCTCCCACATATCACAGACAACATTGGCGACCATGAGCTGTCCTTTAAATTGCAGTCCTTCGGTACGCTTTTTGATCTCTTTGCCTTTAGGCAGAGGACGTTGGAGGATTTTTTTCGTCTTGAAGTCAACATCAAGTATCTTCTTCTCCTGACGCTTTTCGCAAAGCGCTCTGTGTGCAATATAGTGCAGCGCCCCGTTTGTACGCTCTACGATATTCGTCTCGATGAATTCCACCGCACCCCAGTCACGGAACCTACGTGTTGCATTTCCCTCTAGTGTGAGGTTCAGGTCGCGGTTAAGCGCACCGCCGCCACTGATCTTGTATGTTATCTCTGCCTGAGGTACATCATACTGGGTGACATCCTTCTTAGCTTGCAGAGGTAGCACCGCTGCAACCGTCACTCCCCAAAAGAGAACGGCGAACAGTCGCTTGAGAGGCATATGTATCCTTTTGCATTTTTCCACGGATCACTGCTGTTGCGATTCCGGTTTATCTGCAAATTGTAACATAAATATGCAAAGACCCCCAGTACAATAGTGCTTCCATGGAGTTTATTGCCCTGTTTATTTCTATATCATGTCGAGTACTTCTTGATTTTCAATTTTCATGGCTATAATTTGAGAGATTTCCGATACTTTATATCGGTTGGAATCCGTTATTTATTGATGGTTCCGTTCCAATAATACCCCGTTGCTTGCAGCGAGGTAGTTCATTCAAAACCAAAGGCTGGTTATGCGTATTTTATCAATAGGAAAAGTACTTGAACATACCGGACTCCGTATTGACAGTATCGAGGCTTCCGAACTTTCCCATCACCACGACATCGAACGGTATGATTATGTGGTCATCAACGGCGGTGACGGTACCATTCGCCGTGTTCTGACACAACTGCACAGCCTTGAAAAGCCTCCGGTCTTCATCCTCAATCCAACAGGCTCCTTCAATGTCATTGCCAAGATACACCGGGCACCTGCTATCTCAAACGTACTGGATATGCTTGCAACAGGTAAAATACCCAAAACACAGAAACACCATCTCTTCAGGATCAACGATCAGCTCTTTCTCTTCAGTGCAGGCAATATGGGAGACCTGCAGCATATTTTCCTTTCTGAAACCCTCAGGTTCGGATGGCTCAAACACGGTATAGCCAAATACATTCTTGCCGTAATTTTTTTACTTCCCGTTCATCTTGTGATGACCCCGTTCATGCTGGCAAGCAAAACACGTTTTTTCATCTTCACACCGCTGCGTCTAATCAAACAATTTGGAAGTTTCTACGGAGAAGTCCCCAAAGAACTGGTCATAGATCTTGAAAACGAATACAATATGCTTGAACTCGACGGTGACATCGTTACCGTACACGGAAGCAAGCTGCACATCAGGCAAGCGGGAAATGTCCGGGTCGTCACCCGTTGACACCCCTCTTCGCACTCTTACTCCCTACCGTTCCCTACTACTTGCTCTCTGCTACATACTACCTTGCATGTAATATGCTTTGACCCGCTCATCCACATGGATCACCCGCTGCAGATAGTGCATCAGATCTCCACGGTTGAAATCGATTTTCAAATGTCTGGGATCGACCGCACGGGAGATCGCCACATAGAACTGGCTTGGGGCAAAGATATTGTCGACATTGCAGACAAGATTGTCAATGCTCATACCTTGTGATTTGTGAATGGTCACAGCATAGGCAAGTTTGAGTGGGAACTGTGAGAGCGTCGCCAGCGAGACTGTTTCGACCGTACCGTCATCTTTGACCGCCATATCGAGCAGGTCAAAGTCGTGGCGTTCCACTCTGACATACGCATCCTCTTTCTCGACGATGAGATAGTCCTCTTCAATACTCTTGAGCACACCCCGCTCCCCGTTGACGAATTTGCCCCATTTGTTCACAGTAAAGAGCACCGGTACCCCTTCTTTGAGTGTCAACTGTTCAGAGACAGGCAACAACTTTTTCCAGCCTTCCAGTTTTTTTTCGTGAACATTGCCGAACATTTCGATATTGGCAAAGAGAATAGTCTCTTCACTCTCCAGTTCGTTGAGTCTGGCTCGGTTGGTACGCTCTACCTCATCATTGCGGCCAAAAAGATAGGTAGGATCAGGCTTGAGTCTTTGGTTGTTCCAAAGACGATGCATATAGTCCATCACCTCATCATCACAGATACCTATTCTAACCTTGGAGAGGATATGGGTGAACTCCGCATCGGTAGTACGCTTCATTTGTGTCAGCTCTATGACGCTCAGATCGAACCGCTCCCATGCAAGCGATTCAAACGCGTAGAGCTTCTCCCCGAAAACATCATGTGGATTTTGCTGTTTCTGCACAGGGGGCAGCTGAAAAAAATCTCCTACGAAGAGTACTTTTCCCAGATAACCGTAGGCATTGAGCCGGTAGGCGATCATGTCGAGCAGGTCGGCACTCACCATGGAGATCTCATCGATGATGATCAGATCGGTCGCCTTGAGTACTTTTTTAAGATCGCTGAGCCGCTTTTTGGCCCGTTTGTCATGCTGTGAGAGCTCTTCAAAGTTCGAAGCGATCCCAAAGACAAAGAAGCTGTGCACCGTAAAGCCGCCGATGTTGACCGCACTCACCCCCGTAGAACCCAGCGCCACTACCTGCTTGCCGCGTTTACGGTAGTCACTGATGACCTCGTTGGTAATGTAACTCTTTCCAACCCCTGCCCCACCGGTCAGAAAGACATTGGAATGTTTGAGCGCTTCGATCACATCGTGCTTATCTGCCATACCCTGCCCTGTCTATGATACCTCTTTGACATTGGCTGTGTACCTTTTTGCCCTTTTGCAGCAATTGTGACAAACCAGTTCCATGACCACCCAGATGCAACCAGAGTTCACTGATCATCCCTCTGTTACAGCGCAGTTCCACACGGCTCCCCGTCCCTTTTCCAAAGCGCCCGTCAAACAGCTCTCTGATTCGTTGTAGTGTTACACGCTTACCAGCATACTTTCGGAAGAATGTTGCTACTTGACTCCTTTGCACCTGCCGAGTCAGTGTGATCGCATCACGAAAATAGGTTTCGGCATCACTCCCGTAACAGGTACCGTGTTTGATCCACTCATGACGGTGCAGGTTCGAGTTCACTCCCGGCATGACCGACTTGAGTGCTTTTTTGGTCTGGAGACTCAGTTTTGGCTCGGGAAGCTTGTCCCACTGCTTGTGTCTGTCGGCAATGATGTAGCGCTTCTGAACACCACAGTAGACCTTGTTTCTGGGCTGGGGCCAAAGTCCGTGCAGCACAAAATTGTCATCGCTGCCGTTTGTGCCGAAAAATTTTCTTTTGCACTCTTTTTTGTAACGGTGTGTCTCACAAAAAGCATTGTGCCAACTGAGTGCCAGCAGGTTCTGGGTTGAGAGTTGTCTGTTTTGTGTTCTTTCAGATGAAAACGTTGTAGCGGGTGTCACTTCTTCTTTGCTACCCTTGGAGCCAAAGCACGATCCGTCCACCCACCGTTGTACAGGCTGTTCTCCTCTGACCAGCACAAGTTTCTGCCCTTTGTGATGCTTCAAGACCGTATAGACACGGGAAGGATCAATATGGACATCATGCGTGTTCTTGCTGTGCTTCATATCATTATATGCAGCACATGTACGGATCGGCGCAGCATCGTATCGACCAAAAAGATACAGGCTTGTCATCATAAAGAAAAGAAGTGTTTTACGCATATACATCCCTCTTGAAAATTGAAAATATTATACTGTAAATCCAAGAAAATGTATCTTGTACACACTTAACCATAGTTTCGTTATGATACCTCTATGATTTTTGAAGACCTGAGTTTCATAGACAATCTTTCACTGGAAGCGTACCCGAAACATTTCGGTACCGCCTTCAAGGCACCCTGCACACACAAACGCCACCGCTCCAACATGATGCTAAACCCCCTCAACCTCAAGCATCTCAACCGTATGGATGAGAGCGATGCCGATGTGATCACCCTTAACCTAGAAGATGCCATCGCCCCCGAACACAAAAAAGAGGCGCTGTACAACATCGCCCTCTTCCTCTCCCATATGAATCGGAGCAACAGCTGCATCATCGTGCGGGTCAATCCGCTTGATGCCGGAGGGGAGGAAGAGATCTCTTTTCTTAACGACTTTGGCTTCGATGCCATTCGTGTCGCCAAGGTCAAAGACCAGTATGATATTGCCAGAGCCCTGACCCTGCTGGACGATACCAAAGCGCTGCATATCTCCATGGAGACCAAAGAGGCATTTGCCAACCTTGCAACACTTCGCATTGATCCGAGATTTACCACCGCCAATCTCGGTATTCTTGACCTGCTCACCTCACTGGAACTGCCCCAATCGCTGGTAAAACCGGGCAATCCCACCATAGACTATATACTCGGCAAATTCCTTGTCGATGCCCATACTGCCGGCATTTTGCCTGTGGGTTTCATGTTCCAGGAGTATAACGATACCGAGACATTCAGACAATGGTGCATCAGGGAGAAAGAGATGGGGTTCGTCTCTAAAGCCTGTATGGGTCCCAAACAGGTTGCCATCGCAAATGAGATTTTTGGCGTAAACCCCTTTGAGCTTGAGCGTGCCAAACACATTAAAAAGCGTTTTGAAGAGGAGTCCTCCAAAGGCATCAACGGTTTTATGGACGACACCTACGGTATCTTCATTGACGAACCGATCTATCGTGATGCACTTTTAATCCTTCAGAAGGGATCTGAATGAAAACACTATTTGACATGGTTTTGATTGTATTATTGTTTCCCATGCTGTTGAACGGCAATGATGACCGCCCACCCATTCCATATGATTACCTCTCCAAACCCAATGTACAGCGATTTATCCGTATGATGCACACAAAGTACGGTTTTGATACAGGCTATCTCGAACGTACACTGCACCATGCGAAACTCGACCGTGACACACTGGCAAGATATACTGGAAAATTCAAAAAAAACAGTACGGTCGGCAGTTGGGAGCGTTTTAAACTGCATGTGGTCAATCCCGAGACATTCAAAGAAGCAAAAGCGTTCAAACAAAAACACTACCGTACACTTCAAAAAGCAGCAAGACAATATGGCGTGGACATGGACTACATCGTTGGTTTTCTTGGCGTAGAGAGTCATTTTGGAAACTATACGGGAGACTACAACATCCTCGATGCACTCACCACCCTCGCTTTTCACCAAAATCGTATGCAAAAGTATTTTTACAGTGAACTCAAACACCTCTTTCTGTTCGCCAGAGAGAAACACTACAACATTGGTAGATTGGAAGGGTCGTTCGCCGGAGCGATGGGGTGCGTCCAGCAGATGCCATCTATTGCCAGAAAGTTCAACTACGATTTTGACGGTGACGGTGCCAGTGTATGGGACATAGAGGACTGCATCGGTTCCATTGCCAAGTTTATGCACCATAAAGGGTGGAAGAACGGCCGGACCGTTGCAGTACCCGCCTTCTTCAACGGTAAACGCTTCAAAGGACTTCGCGTAGGCTTCAAAACCCGATATAGGCTCTCACTGCTGAAAAAGCATGGTATCAGACCCAAAACGGTCTACCCCTACAATACCGCGGCGCTCATCAGACTGCGCAACAGTACCCATGACGAACTCTGGCTTGGTGCACCCAACTTCAAAGTACTGACCGCCTACAACGCCAGCAGCAACTACGGCATGGCGATCTACAAGATCGCACAGTCACTGAAGTAGTCAGATCTCATAAGCGATCCCTTTAAGCGGTCGAACGACCCTGCGCTTCAGGTAGTAGTCCTCGAAGTCCTCCTTATGGAGTGCTTTAGAGAAGTAGAAGCCCTGGAAGATATCGCAGTTATTCTTGAGAAGGAACTGGAACTGTTCTTCCGTCTCTACACCCTCTGCCACAGTCTTGAGTTTGAAAATATTCGCCATAGAGAGAATGGTTGTGATCATCAGTTCATCGGAGCGGTGCTCTCCTACTCTTCCCACAAAAGAGCGGTCGACCTTCAACTCCTCTATAGGTATCTCACGCAGAGAACTCAAGGAAGAGTAGCCTGTACCGAAGTCATCCATCGAGAAGCCTATTCCCAGTCCTTTCAGCCGCTTCATTGCACTGATAATGCGATGCATATCCTCTATCAGGATCGTCTCTGTTACTTCGAATACCACTTTGTTGACCAGTTCGTTGTTCAGGTATTTTTTGACAAAGCGTTCCACATCTTCGGCAAAACTGCTGTGGAAAAACTGGCGTACACTGATATTGATGGAGAATTGTTCCAGATGTATGCCCTTTGCATTCCACTCTCTCAGCGTCTTGAAGGCCTCTTCTATAATATAGTTGCCAAGCTCTATGATCAACCCGGTCTTCTCCGCAATAAAGATAAACTCTGCCGGAGAGACAAAACCGAATTCAGGATTGTTCCATCGTACCAGCACTTCACAACCGATTACCTCCTGCTGTTTGTTCACCTGAGGCTGATAACGCAGTGCGATCTCATTGTGCTCCAAAGCGAAATAGAGACGCCGTTCGATCTCGAGATGATACTCCACACGTTTGGAAAGATCTTCATTGAAAAGGATGATCCCGTCACGCCCTTGTGCTTTCGCCTCATACATAGCAATATCTGCCTCTTTGATGAAGTGACTTGCATCCGTGGCACGGTTGCCCACCCCATTGATCCCGATACTCGCACTGAGATAGAGATGATGCCCGTCTATCATATAGGGTGCTTTGAGTACTTGGAGCAGGGTTTCCGAAAAGTTGATCGACAACTCTTTACAGTCGAAACTGCTGTTGTGCTCACCACTGACAATAGTGAACTCATCACCACCCAATCGCGCAATGGTATGTGTCGTACCGCAGTAGCGCTTGATGCGCATTGCCACCTCTTTGAGAACTTTGTCGCCGATATCATGACCGAGTGTATCGTTGATAGTCTTGAAGTGGTCCAGATCGATCAGCAGGATATAGACGAAATTGTCACTCACCTGCAGGCGTTGTATCAATCTCTCCATGTATTCGACAATGTAGCGGCGGTTATAGAGCCCGGTCAGAGAATCATGCTGTGCCTGATAGTAGTTCTCCTGAATCAACTGGTAACTGTTGTCCGATGAATAGAGCAGTACACCGAGGAATATCACTGAAAAAACGGAAAGAACATAGCCGTACCATTCTCCAATAAGAAAAAAATATCCGATCAGAGGAAGCATCAGGATGATCAGAACAGGGAAAAAGAGTTTTTTATCAGAAACCAGTAGAGTCGATGCCACGACAGAAGCACCGATCTGTGTAAAGATCGCGATATAGTGCAGATTGTGCCCCGTCTCCGTGCAGTAGAGCAGGAATATCAGTGTCCACAGCGCAAAAATAAGATAGTAGAACGCTGCCAGCTTCCTGTACCATGACCGGAGTGCTTTTTCACTCATCTGCTCCAGTTTGAAATCATTGTAAAGCTTCCATCCAAAGAGAGATACTGTCACTATGAGTCCGTACCAGATCAGTGCGGGGATGATAACACCGTTGAGCCAGCCAAGAAAGATATATGCAAGTCCCGGCACAAGCGATAGGCCGATCATCAAAAGGATCTGTCTCTGTAAAAAAGCATAGAATCGTTGATTGTTCATGTCTATTATTCTATTATGGTTTTTTATAAATTTTGGTTAAAAGGCATATCAACTATAAGTCAAAAAAGCGTGATCGGGATGATCGCAGAAAGCACCTCACCACTGACCATGGCAGCAAAGATCAGTGCAGGTGAAGCATGTGGTGAGCTAGAACTTGTATCCGCCAATGAGTCTTACCGAGTAGGTCGAAGGTTCCGCATCGAGATCGACTTTTTCATAGGTACCGGTAAAGTAGAAACCGCCCTCGGCATTGTAACTGACACGGATACCGTAAAGGTTCATCCTCTCCTGAGGGTCGCCATATCCGTTCTTTGAATATTGAGAGTCAAGATCGAACATCGTATAACGCGCACCGATCCACAGCCCTTTGGCACCCTGCTTCTCGAAATTGTATCCCAGCTGCACCTTGTAGGAGTTCGTGTTACGCAGACTCCCCGCTTCGAAGAAATTGTAGTAGTCCTGCATATAGTAGTCCCATATCTGCAGGTTGTGTGTACCATCATTATACTGGAAGACTCCTGTCCAGATTCCCTCATCTCCAGCGATCTTTTTGTAACCACTGTCAACAAAACTCGCATCGGACATCGTGTGCCACTGGGTTCCGTTGGCACCACTGTCCCAGACACCGATCATCTTGTAGAAATAACCGCCTGC
>JAJRRK010000003.1 GCA_024279555.1 Campylobacterales bacterium | reverse complement strand
GTCGAAGTTCAAAAGTTTCGGCTGCGGAACGGCGATCGCCTCTTCCGATACGATGGCAGAGCTCTGTAAGGGCAAGACGGTCGATGAGGCGGTAAAGATCACCAATATTGATGTGGAAAAAGCGATGCGTGACGAGCCGGACACCCCTGCGGTGCCGCCACAGAAGATGCACTGTTCTGTCATGGCGTACGATGTCATTAAGAAAGCTGCAGCACAGTACAAGGGTGTAGACATTGACTCGTTCGAAGAGGAGATCATCGTCTGTGAATGTGCCCGTGTGAGCCTCTCTACCCTCAGAGAGGTGATCCGCCTCAACGACCTCACAACCGTCGAGCAGATCACCGACTATACCAAAGCGGGTGCGTTCTGTAAATCCTGTATCAGACCGGGCGGTCACGAAGAGAAAGATATCTACCTCGTCGATCTGCTAGAAGAGTACGAGAAAGAGAAGATGGCAAACGCTGCGACACTCGGCAACGAAAGCGGCGGTGCCGGTGACTTTAAGTCCATGACCATCGTCCAAAAGATCAAAGCGGTCGACAAGGTCATCGACGACAACATCCGCCAGATGCTCATCATGGACGGCGGCGACATGGAGATCCTTGACATCAAGGACAACGGAGAGCATACCGATATCTACATCCGCTATCTCGGTGCATGTAACGGCTGTGCCAGTGCCTCTACCGGAACGCTTTTTGCTATTGAGAACACCCTCAAAGAGAAGCTTGACCCAAGCATCAGAGTACTGCCTATCTAACTTTTTCCATTGTAATTCCCGCGAAAGCGGGAATCTATAAAACCCTTATATTTTCATCTTCTTCTGTAACTCAACGCTTCAAGCATATCTCTCTTTTCAATCACCTCATGCCCTTCGATATCGGCAATAGTACGTGCTACCTTTTTGACCGAAGCGATACTTCTGTGAGAGAGTGCGAACTTTTCAATAGCGCTTTGAAGTATCTTCCCTGCTTCGGAGGAGAGTACACAATAGGTCTCTATCTCCTCTTCATTCAGCTTGCCGTTGAGCCGCTTTTGCCCTCTTTTTTTCTGCTGCACAAAGGCTTTGATGACCGCTTCATGCATCGCCTTGGAGGTGACATCGGCTTTGTCCTCTTTTTGCACCTCCTGCATCACCACAAAGAGGTCAATACGGTCAAGAAACGGATCTGAGAGCTTGTTCTTGTAGCGCTTGATCTCCACTTCGCTACAGCGACACTGTTTGGTTTTTGAAAGCAGATTGCCGCAGGGGCAGGGGTTTTGGGCGGCAACAAACATGATATCCGCCTCATATTCGATCTTGGCATTGACACGCGAGATGAGCACTTTACGGTCTTGTAGCGGCTCTCTGAGGGCTTCGAGCACCTGTTTGGAGAAGTGGGGAAGCTCATCGAAAAAGAGCATTCCGTAATGGCTCAAAGCCACTTCGCCGATCTTTGCCGTGCCGGAACCTCCGCCAAAGATAGATGCCGATGTCGCCGTATGGTGTGGCGATCTGCTTGGTCGCACCGGCTCGAAAGTAGGCGTCTGCCCGTCTAAAAATTGGTGTTTGGCAATAGAGAGCAGCTCCTTTTCGCTCACCGGCGGCAGAATATAGGGCAGGCGTTTGGCAATCATACTCTTGCCGCAGCCGGGATTGCCCTCCATGAAAAAGTTGTGCATCCCCGCAGCGGCGATAAGCGCGGCTCGTTTGGCAACCATCTGCCCCTTGATCTCCTTGAAATCACTCTGATAATGCTGCTGATAGTAGTATCTCTCTCCCTCAACATCAAGCTGCAGGGCATCATACTCAAACTGTGTGCTCTGCGCCTCAAATTTACGCTCCTGCATCAAAGTGATCGCCTCTTTGAGCGTCTCAACGGCAATGAACTCCACCCCTGAAATGTGTTTGAGGTACGCCATCGCCTCTTTGGGTACCATTGCCCGCTTGATCTTCCCCTGCTCTTTAAGCGAGAGAATCAACGGGAAAAGCATGGAAGAGCTTTTGATGCGCCCATCCAACCCCAACTCCCCAAAGACATACAACTCCTCTTCGGCAAACGCCTTTTTGTTCAAAGCGATCAATAGTGCCAAAGGCAGGTCAAAATGACTGCCCGACTTCTTCATCTCCGAAGGAGAGAGCCCAATGGTGATCTTCAGCGGCGGAAAGACAAAGTCATTGACCAACAACGCAGACTTTACCCGCTCCTTAGCCTCCTGTATATCCGAGCTGGCAAGCCCTACCACGGTAAATCCCGGCAAGCCCTTGGTAAAAGTCGCTTCCACTTCGACCATCTGCGCATTGACCCCCTCCAGTGTCGCACAACGCAGCCGGTTGACGATGCTCTCCTCTTTGGGTTTCTCTTTGATCTTGATCTGTTTGGTTTGTGGTTGTTTTGCATTCATGGTGTCATTATGAATCACTTTGGAGTAAAAGCAAAAAAATATGTCATATTGTCATATTTTTCTCTCTTTCATTGACAAATTCCTCTGCCATGGGTTATCATAGTAAAAACTTTGCATGGAGGCATAGGATGCGGCTAATGGTGATAATAGTGTGGATAACATCTCTTCTCTTTCCTGAGAATCTGCGAGTCTACCAATACAGCGGGGTGGATATTGCCGTCAAAGGAAAACAATCTGCCCCTAAAACCATACATATTGAACGGGAGATCGATCCGAAGTGTCTCGATGTTCCCATCACCAATGAACTGATGTGGGAACACTATTATGTCAGCCCCGAAGTCCCCGAACCCTGCCGCGCCCTCTTCATTACCAGTGTAGGACAGATACAGCCTATGAGTCTGCACCCCGATATAGAGACATTCGGGGAACTTGAAATACTCCGCTATCTCAAGCAGATGCAAACCGACCCTGACAAGCTGCTTATCGATACCCGTCTGGAATCATGGTATGCTTACCGTACTATCCCCGGAGCCATCAATGTCCCTCATGACCATCTCTCCCATGCAAAGAGCTTTCCCGAGGGATTCAAAGAAGCACTGCATATCCTCAATATCCAACAAAAGAAAGATGGTACTTATGATTTTTCCCAAGCCAAAACCATCGCACTTTTTTGCAACGGCTCCTGGTGTGCCCAGTCACCCGATATGATCAATCATCTCCTAAAGATGGGCTATCCACCCCAAAAGATCAAATGGTACCGCGGCGGTATGCATGACTGGCTGATGCTGAGAATGACATCGACAAGAAAATGAAACAATGAGCATCCAGTGCAAGAAGTCGTGTGTTATCTCAACCCGAAAAAAGTCAGAGTGCGGCAGGTTGTGCCTGAGGTTTTGATGTGTTCGCCAACTATATCGCAAAAACATCTGATGCTGGATGGTCGTGTGATGCCTCAACCCGAAAAAAGCGTCAGAGTACGGCAGGTTGTGCCTGAGTTTACGAGGCGTACACTAAGTACGCCGCAGTAAAATCTGGTGCAAGATGCCGCGCTATGACACTTTTTTTCGTTTTTTCCACTCTTTTTCGAACTTCTTGCGCTTCATAAACGAAAGCTTCTCAATAAACACCTTCCCATCCAAATGATCCATCTCATGCTGCATGGCAATCGCAAGAAAATCATCATCTTCGATGAGATGTTTTTCACCAAAACGGTCGTAGTACTCTACCTTGACATGCTTGGCGCGTTCGACCTCTTCGTAAATGCCAGGGACTGAGAGGCAACCCTCCTGGAATTTGGTGGAGCCGTCTTTTTCGATGATAACGGGGTTGATCATCTCAAGGGTATTCTCTTTGGGCTGTTCATCTTCCCCTTCAGGAATATTCTCAAGCGGTATGTTGATGATAAGAGCGCGCAGATCTATGCCAATCTGAATGGCGGCAAGCCCTACACCGTTCTTGGCGCGCATGGTATCGTACATATCATCGAGCAGGGTGTGGAGGGTTTCATCGAAGGTCTCCACCTCTCTTGAGACCTGCTTGAGGCGTTTGTCCGGATAAACGACGATCTCTCTTACCATGACAAACCCCTCTTATGTAAAGCTCTTTGTCAATACTTGATCGATCAGACCGTACTCGACCGCCTCCTGTGCTGACATGAAGTTGTCACGGTCGGTATCTTTCTCGATCTGCTTGATCTTTTTGCCGGTTTTTTCCGCCAGTATCTCATTGAGCGTATCTTTGAGTCGTTTGATCTCTTCGGCTTGAATGAGGATGTCGGTTGCCTGACCCTGCGCACCACCGAGTGGCTGGTGGATCATGATCCTCACATTGGGAAGGGCATAGCGTTTACCGTCTGTCCCTGAAGCGAGCAGAAAAGCACCCATGGAGGCTGCCTGACCGATACAGATGGTGACAATATCGGGCTTGATGTAGTTCATGGTGTCAAAAATAGAGAAACCGCTGGTGATCACACCGCCCGGAGAGTTGATATAGAAGTAGATATCTTTGTCAGGATCCTGTGCCTCAAGAAAGAGCAGCTGTGCTACGATGGAGGATGCCACCGCATCGTTGATCTCGCCGCTGAGCATGATGATACGGTCTTTAAGTAGTCTCGAATAGATATCATAGCTTCTCTCTCCGCGTCCGGTCTGTTCTACTACATAAGGGATATAACTCATAAGTTGCCTTTGTTCATGGGAATTTGTATTTTGATTATTGTATGTGAATATACATTAAAAAGATTAATGTGAGGCGAGGGTCGGTTAACCGACCCTTTGGCATAAAAAATTATTTTTCGTCCAGTCCGAGGAGTTTACCAAAGAGCTTGTCTTCGATCATACCCATCTTCACTGCCGGAAGGAGGTTGTTCTCCTGATAGTACTTGATAACCGCTTGCGGATCCTGACCGCTCATCATCGCCTCATAGTAGATCGCTTGGGAGACTTCCTGATCGTCCACGGTCACTCCCTGCTCTTTTGCCAATGCATCGACGATAAAGGTTGCTTTAACAGAGTTCTCTGCCTCTTCTCTGACCTCTTCACGGAGCGCTTCGACCTTTTCAGGATTGTCCTTGTACGCTTGAAGCTCCTCTTCGCTCATCTCTCTGGCTTTGGCATTGATCTTCGCATCGATCTCCTGCTCAACGATGTTGTTAGGGAGTGCAAAATCAAACTGCTTGACCAATGCTTCGATCAACTTTGGCTTAAGCTCTTCGTTGTAGAGTTTGGCGACCTTTTCATTGACTACCTGGTCTTTGAGTCTCTCTTTGAGTGTCTCTACGGTCGCTTTTTCATCATTGAGAAGCTTCTGTGCCAGTTCATCATTAATCTCTGCAGGTACCTGCTCCTGTATCTCGTGAAGTTTCACTTTGAATGTCGCCTCTTTGCCGGCAAGGTCTGCTGCCTGATACTCTTCGGGGAATGTGACGACAACATCTTTCTCTTCATCATACTTCATGCCGATGATCTGATCTTCAAAACCGGGAATGAACTGTCCCGATCCGATCTTGAGGTTGAACTTCTCCGCTTTACCGCCCTCGAAAGGTTCACCGTCGATAAACCCTTCGAAGTCGATGACAACCATGTCTCCGTCCCTGACCATACGCTTGCGCTTGATCTTCTGGTATGTTCCCTGCTGGTTCTTGATATCTTCAAGTTTCGCTTCGATCTCCTCTTCGGTCGCCTCAGGCTTCTCGAATTTCGGGATCGCTTTTTCATAACCGCTTACATCAACCTTAGGTCTTAGAGACATCTCAAGCTCCACTTCAATGCTTCCGTCATCTTTTTTATCATACTTCTTGAAGATCGGCTCTCCGATGATATCGGCAGTCTCTATTTTCGCCTGTGCGATACCGAAGTCGACCAGTGATTTCAAAGCATCGGACTCAGCATCCTGCTGCAGCTTCTCTCCGTACATCTTCTTGACGACATGTGGAGGGACTTTTCCTTTACGGAACCCGTCGACCTTCATCTGTTTGCCGGCTTCTCTTGCCAGTCTGTCCACATTCGTTTCGATTACACTCTTATCGATCTCACCTTTGATCGCCACGTTCGCATCGTCGATCTTGTTTACTTCAACTTTCACTGTTTTCCTTTTTCGCTATTGATAAATTGCGTGATTTTATCCAAATTTTGATAAAAAAGCCCATTAGGACTTTTCGAGGTTCTTCTTGTCTCTTGCCATTCTTTTTCTGATGGTCGGATCGAGGAACTTCTTACGGATACGGATACTCTCAGGGGTGATCTCGATGAGTTCATCATCTTCGATCCACTCCATCGCAGACTCCAATGTGATTTCGCGAGGCGGTACCAGTTTGATCGCATCGTCCGCGCCGCTGGTACGCATGTTGGTCAGCTGCTTTCCTTTGAGCGGGTTGACATCGAGATCTCCCGGACGGGCACTCTCACCGATGACCATGCCCACATAGACCTTGTCCTGCGGCTTGATGAACATCGTTCCGCGCGCCTGCAGGTTGAAGATGGAGAACGCAACCGCCTCTCCGTTGTCCATGGAGACCAGAGCGCCCGGAGTACGGCTGACAACCGAACCGCTGTAGGGTCTGTATTCGATGAAGGAGTGGTTCATGATCCCCTCTCCTTTGGTATCGGTCAAAAACTCAGAACGGAAACCGATCAGTCCGCGCGCAGGGATCTCGAACTCAATACGCACAGTCCCGTCAGGCATCGGTGTCAGGCTGGTCATCTCCGCTTTTCTCTTGCCGAGCTTCTCGATGGCAACCCCCTGGAACTCTTCAGGTACATCGACCACAAGGTGCTCGAACGGCTCCATCTTCACACCGTTCTCCTCTTTGACAACAACTTCAGGACGCGCCAGCAGGAACTCAAAACCTTCCCGTCTCATATTCTCGGCAAGAATCCCGATCTGCAGCTCACCACGTCCGGAGACTTTGAAGCTGGCATCTCCCATCGGTTCCATACGCATGGCAATGTTGGTCTCCATCTCTTTTTCAAGACGTTCTCTAATCTTGTTGGAGGTGACATGCTTCCCTTCGGTACCTGCCAACGGACCGTCATTGACAGACATGATGACTGAGAGTGTCGGCTCTTCAACATGCATCGGATCGAGCGCTACCGGATTGACCGGATCACAGATGGAGTCTCCCACATCGATATCGGTAAATCCCGCGATCGCAACAATGTCACCGGCTTCGGCTTCATCGATCTCGATACGCTCAAGGCCTTTGAAGCCGATGAGTTTGGAGACACGCGATTTGGTCTTCTCGCCACTTGCCTTGACCAGTACGTATTCATCACCCTTTTTGATCTTACCGTTGAAGATACGGGTGATCCCGATACGTCCGACGAACGGGTCACTGTCGAGGGTAAAGACCTGTGCCTGTGTATCGTTGTCCGGTGACCCCTCGGGATAGGGCACTTTTTCAATGATTGCCTCAAAGAGCGGTGTCATATCTTTGTTCTCGTCTTCGAGGTTCCATTTGGCATATCCGTCACGCGCCGCAGCGTAAAGTACCGGGAACTCAAGCTGATCCTCATTGGCATCAAGTGCGACCAGCAGGTCGAACATCTCATCAAGCACGCGGTCGGGCTCCGCACCGTCTTTGTCGATCTTGTTAATAACCACAACAGGCACATGCCCCATTTCAATTGCTTTTTTCAGTACAAATTTTGTCTGGGGCATCACACCCTCTTGGGCATCGACAAGCATGAGCACACTGTCAACCATCTTGAGAACACGCTCAACTTCACCACCGAAGTCGGCGTGACCGGGGGTGTCGATGATGTTGATTTTGTGGTCACCATAGGTGATGGCCGTATTCTTGGAGAGAATGGTGATCCCTCTCTCTTTTTCGATATCGTTGGAGTCCATGACCCGCTCGTCAATCTGCTGGTGTGCTTCGAAGGTACCCGACTGCTGCAGCAGTTCATCGACCAGTGTGGTCTTTCCGTGGTCGACGTGTGCGATGACCGCGATGTTCTTGATTTTTTGCATAAAATATCCTAAATTGGGGGAATACCCCTGTGTAATTTTCGCGCATTATATCCAAAACTTACTATTATAGTGATAATCCATACAATTCGTGATAGGTTTTCATAGCATAGCGGTCGGTCATGTCTGCGATGAAATCAGCCACCACACGCTGACGGTTCCGTACCTCAAGCAGCTTTTTCTGTGGTGGAGGCAGCAGGTCAATATCTTTGGTAAATGCTTCATAGAGCCTTTGAATACACTGCTTACCCGCATACATCTTCCGGGCGATCTTGTGGTGTGTATAGAGCGTTTGAAAAAGCCGCTTTTTGAGCCGTTTAAGCTGTGTAGCGGTTTGGGACGAGAAGCCTACAGGCAGCGGAAGTTGGGCATCCAGTGTAGCACTGACAGGATATGTCTCTCTGTACTTTGAGACATTCGCTTTGGAGTGCTCTATGAAGTCCTCTACCAGCAGCTTGATCAATCCTGCAACAAACCGGTGTCTGTAAAGCGGTTCCTCTCTTTTGACTCCTTCTTTCTGTACTATTTCATCCACTCTCATACAGAGGGGGTCTTCCAACAGATCCTCAAAACCGATCAGCCCGTACTTCACTCCGTCATCGATATCGTGGGATGTATAGGCGATCTCATCGGCATGGTCAACCACCATGGCTTCTAGTGAAGGGTGTTTATCCAGCGCAAAACGGGCATCAAGACCTTCAAGAAAGGGTTTTTTGTAAGGATAGGAATGTTTGAGCACCCCTTCAAGTGTCGCGAAAGTAAGATTGAGTCCGTCAAAGTCCCTATAACGCTTCTCCAGTTTCGTCAATACACGGAAAGACTGAAAATTGTGTTCAAAACCCAACAGATGACCGTCAGCCTTGAGCATTTTGTCAAGTTCATCACCCCCTACATGTCCAAAAGGCGTATGTCCCAGATCGTGCGAAAGGGCGATGACCTCTGCGAGTGTCTCGTTGAGTTCCAGCATACGTGAGAGTGTACGGGCAATCTGGCTGACCTCCAGCGAATGTGTCAGGCGGGTACGGAAATAGTCTCCCTCATGGTTGAGGAACACCTGTGTTTTGTACTCCAATCGTCTGAATGAACTGCAGTGAATGACCCTGTCACGGTCTCTGGAATATGGGTCTCTAAAATCTTCTTCAAAATGGTGAAAACGTTCATGGGGTTTCATACTTTACCTTAACGAATGGACTAATATAATTTGGCTATAATTGTACCTAAATCAGATTTGGAGCACGGTTATGGAAACAACAGAGATGTATCATATTACCTATGAAAAACCGCAGGTGACTCTGCTGCAGGAAAGCGGTCTGGGTGTTGCGGAGATCGCGGCACGTACCTGTTACGACAGCTTCGAGAACTCCGAAAACCAGTGCGTCAAGGAGGCACCCAAACATCTTGACACCGATGCGATCAATGCCATAGAACGCTCCGAACTGCTTGCCAATCTCGCCTGGGTGCACCATCACCACTCCATCATCGAACATGCTACACTGAGCTACCTCATCAAGGGTACTTCAAGAGGGGTACTGCAGGAGCATGCCCGTCACCGCATTCAAGCCATTTCGGTACGCTCCACCCGCTATACGATGTCTTCGGTTATCAACGCTTTTGTCGCCTCGCTCGAAGCAGAAGAGGGATTTGACTTCTTCCTTGAAAAACTGCTGGGACTCAATCTCTTTGTCATCGCTGACAAAGACTATCTTGCCATCGAGATACGCGCTATCTATGACAAACTCCGTTTCCAGTATGGAAAGGATACCGATTTTCTCAAGAACGCTGTTGCCAAATCCTCCCTCCCTTTCATCGAGGAACACAGAGGCGATGCCGAAGCACTCTATGAAGCACTTGAGTGTGGCAAGAAGAAACGCAATGTCGGTGACGCTTTCAAACATATCGTCTCAGACAACTGGAAGGTCGATATGGTCGTCACCTTCAACATCCGCTCGCTCAAGAACTATTTTGACCTGCGTGACAGCGGGGCAGCATGGTTCCAGATACGGTGGCTTGCCGAAGCGATGAAAGCGGTCACCCCGGTAAAATATCTTCAACTTATCGATAAAAAGTACAAAACCATCTAAGGACACATCTACTTGAAAACGTTCAAATTACTGCTTCTGCTCTTTACCTTTCAGACCCTGCTTTTTTCACAGCCTCTGAACATGGAGACCATTACTTCTGATCTGCAGCAGAACATCGCCACCAAACTCAAAGGCAAGAATGGGGAGATCGTCAGGGAGCTCTATGCCAAGACCGGGAACAGACCCCTTTGGATCGGTGCGGTCAATTCAGAAAAGATGGCTCAACTCATTCAAGCGCTGAAAGATCCGCTTTTCAACTATAAGAATAAATCTTTCGACCAGAAAAATATCAAAAAACTCCTCTATTATCTGGATAACAATACTATCCCTACCTCCAAAAAAGCAGCGGTCTATGCAAGGCTTGACTTGCTTTTGAGCAACTCCTATGTACGTTTGGTACGTTTCATTGTCGAGGGTGATGTCGACTGGGAACTGGTACAGCAAAAATTCGCTGCGCTCAAAGAGAGTGATGATATCCAGGCAACATGGGAGATGAAACCCAAAAAATTCCCTCCGCACGAACCGCTCATCGCTGCTGTAAAGAACGGGAATATCCGTAGCTACCTCGAATCGCTGCTTCCGTTGGAGGAGCGTTACCGCAAACTGGTCAAACTGCTCAAGAACTATAAACGCATGGAGAAGTTCCCTCAGATCCCCTACTCCAACACACCCCTCAAACTCGGTGACAACAATTCACGTGTCCTTCAGGTAAAGAAGCGTCTGCAGATCTCCGGTGACTATCCCAAGTGGGCAAAGCTCGACAAAAAATTCGACAAAACCATGAGGCAGGCAGTCATTACCTATCAGAAGCGTTATCTGCTGGAGGTGACCGGAGAAGTCGACAAAACAATGACCTGGTATCTCAACCAGCCTGCACGAAAGAACATCCAGGCGATCATTACCAATCTTGACAAGACCAAACTTTACCCAAAAAGCTTCGAGAAAGAGTATATCGAAGTCAATGTACCGGACTTCAATCTCCGCTACTACAAAAACGGGGAGATGGTCATGAAAAAAGGTGTTGTCGTCGGACGCATTGACCGTCCTACACCAATCTTCGATGACAAGATGGAATATGTCGTTATCAATCCCACCTGGACCATCCCGGACAACCTCATCAAACGTGATCTGATCCATGTGCTCAGAGAAGATCCCAACTATCTTGTCGATCATAACATTCATGTTTTCAGAGGCAACAAAGAAGTGGAAATCACCCAGGCAGACCTTGACCCGTACGAACACAGCGACAAACGTGTGCCGTGGCGCTTCGTACAGTTCCCCGGTGACAGTAATGCACTCGGACGTATCAAGTTCATGTTCCCCAACAAATATGCCGTCTATCTGCACGATACCGACAACAAAAGCCTTCTTGACCGCCGTTACAAAGTCTACTCTTCAGGTTGTATGCGTGTTGAACAGCCTTTTGATCTGGCAGATCTTGTCCTTCAGCATGCCAGAGGTAACTGGAGCCGTGAAAAGATCGAAGAGATTATCGCTACGGATAAACCGAAAACCATCCGTCTGAAAAGACCCATACCGGTACATATCGTCTATTTTACCGTCTATGAAGAGGATGAGCTTGCCTACTTCAAACATGACATCTACCTCTACGACATGATCATTGAACAATCCACCGCAGGAAACAGAAAACCCACTTTCACAGTACCGAAGAAACGGATGATCAGCATTAAAAAACAGAAGCAGAAGCAACAGCCTCTTTCAAACTAGCCGTTTGTTCTTCTCATTTTCACCCGCTGCAGATGGGTGAGTGCGATTGCCATCGCATCGGTAATATCCAGCGGTTTGATCTCCTTTTTGATCTTCAGCAGCCGCTTGACCATGAACGCCACCTGCTCTTTGGCTGCCTTTCCGTTCCCTGTAACCGCTTTTTTTACCTGCAGCGGCGTGTACTCGTAAAAGTAACCTACCTCTTGCAGTATCTTAAGAGAAAGTGCTCCTCGAAACTGTGCCAGTTTCAATACCGACTTGGGGTTGTACGCAAAAAAGATATCCTCGATCGCCACTTCATCAATAGTATGGGATTTGAGGATAATGTCTATCCCCTCTACCAGTTCAATGATCTGCTCCTGCAGCTCTTTGGTCTTGATCTTGAGCAACCCCGCTTCGACAAGTGAAAAGTGCTTCCCGTCCCACTGGAGGATACAATAGCCTAAATTACGGCTTCCGGGGTCTATTCCTAAAATATTCATTCACACCTTTGTTCACAGTGTGAATAGATACGTTCACACTGCTTGAATAGCCTTATTTTAGCTTATTTTAGCTAAAATTGCATAAGTTATTCACATAATCATGTTAAATAAAATGAGAGATGTGAAAATCTATAGCGGCCAGGCAGAATCGACCATGAATATCGGGCAGAAAGTACTTTTCGAACTCAAAAAAGAGATCTCCGAAACGGAGTATGAACGTTACATCAAAAAACTGGTCTATGACACCAAGCGTTCACGCAGTAACATCGCCTATTTCAATGCCCCCAATATGCTCATCGCACGATGGATCAAAACCAAATATGCCGACAAACTGGCCCATCTTTTCGAACTCCAGAACGAGGTCAAACCCAAGATCGTCATCGATGTAGGTAAAGCAAAAAGCAGACAGGCAAACCCTGCTCCCAAAAACACTCCTGAAAAAAGCCATGCCAAAAGTACTTACCTCAACCCTTCTCTGACATTTGAAAGCTTCATTGTGGGAGAGTCCAACCAGTTCGCCTATACCACTGCCAAAGCCGTCGCCGAAAAGCCTGGAAAACTTTACAATCCTCTCTTCATATACGGAGGTGTAGGACTCGGCAAGACCCACCTCCTCCAGGCAATAGGGAACTACCATGTCGCTTTGGGCAATACAGTCATCTATACTACGCTCGAACAGTTCATGAACTCCTTCACCTCACATCTGCGTTCACAAACCATGGACCGCTTCCGTGACAAGTACAGAGAGTGTGATCTGCTCCTGATCGATGATATCCAGTTCCTCAGCCGAAAAGAACAGACTCAAGACGAGTTCTTCCATACCTTCAACGAACTGCACAATGCCAACAAACAGATCGTTATGACCGCAGACCGTCCACCCAACAAAATCGCCGGACTCGTCGACAGACTCCGTACCCGTTTTGAATGGGGTATGATGGCAGATATCCAACCGCCGGGGCTTGAGACAAAGATCGCGATCATTCAGAAAAAGTGTGAACTCGACGGTATTAAACTCTCTAACGAAGTGATCAACTTCATCGCCACCAATATGGGAGACAATATCCGCGAGATCGAAAGTGCCATCATCCGTATCAATGCCATGGCTGCTATGCTCAACCAAGAGATTACACTCGACTTCGCGCAAAACGCTATCAAAGACCAGATCAAAGAGAAAAAAGAGAGTATCTCCATCGACGATATTGTCAAGATCGTCTCCAGAGAACTCAATGTCAAACCTTCCGATATCAAAAGCAAAAAACGTACCAAAAACGTAGTCAATGCCCGCCGTACCGCGATCTATCTGGCACGAAACCTTACACCCAATTCCATGCCCCAGATCGCTCTATACTTCGGTATGAAAGACCACAGCGCCATCTCACATGCCATGAAAAAGATCGACGAAATCATAGAAAGCGACGAGAATTTCAAAGTACTTCTCGAAGAACTTTCCAACAAAATCCACACCGATACACAACAAAGTGACGAGTAGAACAAAAAAGCCACTAAAAACTTGAATAAAAAAAAGATATAATTATACACAGTGAACAAATGTGAACTTCCCTCAACTCTTTGGGAAACCCGAACAGACAATATTTCGGATGTCAGAGCAGTTTTTCACATATTAATGCTGAACTACTGCTATATACTAAAATTATTAAAAATAAGGAGAGTCAATGAAGATCAAAGCACCCAAACAGATTATTGAATCAATACTCATTAACCTGCAACCTTTTCTGGAAAAGAAAGATGCCAGTCAGATCACCTCGCATATTCTCTTCCAGTCAACTGGAGATAAATGTATAGTCAAAGCAACTGACAGTGAGATAGGATTAAGCGTAACCACAGACCAAATTCTCATTGAATCAGAAGGTGCTTTCACTGCAAACGGAAAAAAACTTCTTGATATTATCCGTATCCTCAAAGATGATGATATTACACTTGAACTTCTTGATGATACACTGATTATCAAACAAAAACACTCCAAATTCAAACTCCCTACTTTTGATCCCAACAGTTATCCTTCCTTTCCTTCTGTCCATGACAAACCACAGATCACCCTCGATACTCTAAGCCTGATCAAAAACCTCAAAAAAATCTCTCCTGCCATCGACACGAACAATCCGAAATTCGAACTCAACGGTGCTTTGATCAATATTAAAAATGACGGAACAGATCTTGTTGGAACGGATACAAGACGTTTGGCAATCGCATCCATTCCCGGAAACAATCCTGAAGTACTCTCACTCATTGTTCCCAAAAAAGCGATCCTTGAAATACAAAAGCTCTTCCTTGACCAGATCGATATCTTTTTTGATGAAACCAATCTGATTATTGCCAATGATAATTACTTTTTCTATACACGTCTGATCAACGGAAAATTCCCGGATTACCAACGTATTGTCCCCTCTTCTGTCAAACACTCTGTAACCCTTCCCAAAAAAGAGATGATCGAAGCAATCAAAATGATCACAACCATTTCCCAGGAGATCAAAATGACCCTGCTTTCAGATGTCATTATCTTCAATTCACTCAGTGCAGACAATGTAGAGGCAAAAACAGAGTTAGAACTCTCCACCGGACTCTCCGAAAAGTTTGAGATCTCTTTCAACAGCCGTTATATTCTTGATTTCATTTCACAGGTCGATCATAATGAATTCCTTATGGAGTTTAATGAACCGAGTCTTCCTTTTATTGTCAAAGACGAAAACTTCATGACGATCATCATGCCGATCGTAGGATAAGGGTAATTACAGATGAGCGAAAAAACAACAAAATATATTTTTGTTACCGGTGGGGTACTCAGTTCACTCGGGAAAGGGATCACCGCTGCAAGTATTGGTACCCTGCTTAAACACACAGGACAGAGAGTGGGGGTACTCAAACTCGATCCTTATATCAATGTCGATCCCGGAACCATGTCACCGCTTGAGCACGGAGAGGTTTTTGTCACCAAAGATGGAGCGGAGACCGATCTTGATCTCGGGCACTATGAGCGTTTTCTCGATACCTCTCTGACACAGAACAATAACTTTACCACGGGTCAAGTTTACAAAACCGTGATAGAGAACGAACGTAAAGGAAAATATTTGGGAAAAACCATTCAGGTCGTACCCCATATTGTCAATGAGATCAAAGAGCGTATTATCCGTGCGGGAGAAGGAAAAGATATTTTGATTGTTGAACTTGGCGGTACAACAGGTGATATTGAAGGACTTCCGTTCCTTGAGACCATCCGACAGATGAAACATGAGCTTGGCAAAAGCAACGTCATGAACGTGCATGTAACCCTGCTGCCCTACATCAAGGCAGCCGGGGAGCTCAAGACAAAACCGACACAGCACTCCGTACAGGAACTAAGACGTATCGGTATCGCGCCTCATATGCTGGTACTGCGTGCTGAAGTTCCTGTCAGTAAAGAGATCAAACGCAAGATCGCCTACAGCTGTGATGTGGATGAAGACTCTGTTATTGTTGCTGAAGATGCCTCGACCATCTATCAGGTGCCGCTCAATTTCCTGCGTCAGGATATTTTGACACCTATCTGCAAGCAACTGGAGTTGGACAACTGTGAGCCTCAAATGGATGAGTGGACCGATCTGGTACACAAGATCATCATGCCGCAGGATGAAGTGAAGATTGCCTTTGTAGGAAAATATCTCGATCTTAAAGAGTCCTATAAGTCGTTGACCGAAGCGTTGATCCATGCCGGGGCTCATCTGGACAGCCGTGTGAATATCAAATGGGTTGACAGTGAAAAGGTCGAAGAGGACGGTGCTGCCAAGTATCTCAATGATGTCGACGGTATTTTGGTTGCCGGCGGTTTCGGTGAACGCGGTGTTGAAGGGAAGATCCAGTCGATCCAGTATGCCAGAGAGGAGAAGATCCCTTTCCTCGGTATCTGTCTTGGCATGCAGCTGAGTATGGTGGAGTTTGCCAGAAATGTGCTTGGGCTTGAAGATGCCAACTCAGTCGAGTTCAATGAAAATACCAATAATCCGCTGATCTATCTGATTGATGAGTTCATCGATGCGAGCGGTTCCAAACAGGTAAGAACGACCACTTCGCCGATGGGTGGTACACTGAGACTGGGTGAGTACGAGTGTGAAACCAAAGAGGGGTCCAAACTCCGTGAAGCGTATGATACAAGCGTCATTTACGAACGGCACAGACACCGCTATGAAGCCAATCCGAAATACCGTGAAGCTCTTGAAGCCAAGGGTATGGAGATCACCGGTGAATCCCACGGACTCATTGAAGCGGTCGAGGTAAAAGACCATCCGTGGTTCCTCGGTGTGCAGTTCCATCCCGAGTTCACTTCCAGACTTCAGAATGCCAACCCTGCCATATTGGCATTTGTCAAAGCTTCTATGGCACAAAAATCCAATGACTGAATCTCTGACGCTCGATGCGTTGGAGAAGCTGCTTCAGGCACGCTTTAAAGAGGGTTTTCTTACCCTCAAAGACCTTCCCCAACCCCATACTTTCAAGGATATGCAACGTGCGACCGATCGCATCGTTTCTGCCATCAAGAACAAAGAACATATTACGATCATTGGGGATTATGATGTGGACGGTGTGACCGCGACAACACTGATGAAACTCTTTTTTGAAGAGATTGACTATCCGATTCAATGGATTATTCCCAACCGCTTCAGAGACGGATACGGGCTGTCAAACAATATCATCCCCCGTATCGAAGGTACCGATCTTGCCATTACGGTCGACAATGGTATTTCAGCGGTGGATGCGGCAAAAACCTGTAAAGAGATGGGAATAGATCTGATCATCACCGACCATCATCTGCTTCCGCCGGAACTTCCCAATGCCTACGCTATCATCGATCAGAAGCAGCCTGACTGCCAGTTTCCTTATGATGAAGTGTGTGGTGCGCAGATTGCGTGGTATCTGATCGCATCGCTGAAAAATGCATTGGGTGTGAAGATCGATATGATGGCATATATGGAATTGACTGCCATTGCGATCATCGCCGATATGATGCCGCTGCGGCATATTAACCGTGCGATGGTCATAGCGGGACTGAAACAACTCTCCAAGAGCCAAAGACCTGCCATTAGAGCCTACCGTGAGCATGTGGGAAAAGAGGATTTCAGTGCGGAAGATATCGGTTTTTTTCTCGCACCGCTGCTCAACAGTGCAGGCAGGATGGATGATGCTTCCCATGCGGTCGATTTCCTCACTTCGACCAATATCTATGATGCACGGGTGCGGCTGCAGCGTCTGATCGATTTCAACGAATCACGTAAAATGACAGAAGCTATGATCACCAAAGAGGCTATGAATTGTGTAGATAGGGAAGATCAAGTAGCTGTTGTCAGCGGAAAAGAGTGGCATGAAGGGGTTGTCGGGATCGTTGCAGCTCGGGTTGCCAGAGAGATCAAACGCCCCTGTATCGTACTCAGTGACAATGGTGAGGGGATGCTCAAGGGCAGTGGCAGGAGTTTTGGAAAGTGTGATCTCTTTGCAACGGTCGATCCTGCAAGAGAAGTGCTGGAGAAATTCGGCGGTCATGCGGCAGCGGTAGGATTGAGTCTGCGCAAGGAGATGCTTGAAGCATTCAAAACCTGTTTACGATCAAACTATGTTACAGAAGAGAAAGAGACAGAAGATGGTGTAACAGGCACGCTTCATTTTAGAGACATCACTTTTGCGCTTACCTCGTTAATGAAGCGTTTTGAACCGTTTGGTCAGGGTAATCCCACACCGCGTTTTATCAGCAAATGTGTCCGTATCGTCCAGGCAAGCCCTATGGGAAAAGAAGGCAACCATCTGCGTTTCCTCTTTGAACAGGATGGAATCTCCCATCAGGGTGTGCGCTTCAAAACAACAGAAATGTATGAACCGGGAACAGTGGCAGACATTGTTTATACAGTCAATGAGAATCATTTTAGAGGAAACAGATCATTGCAATTGATGGTTGAAGAGTTGCGTGTGAGAGTATAGATCCAATTTAGACGTTAAAATCATTCATTTTTTTCTCAAAACGCGTTTTTTATCATTTTTATTGTATTATTTTTTGTTAATCAAAATATAAGGAGACATTTTGAAAAAAAGTATTGAACCAAGCAAGGCTGCGTACGAAGCCTTGACACAGGAAGGCGGTTTGAGCAGACGTGATGCACTGAAGATCATGGGATTGACGGGGGGCTCTGCCATGATGCTGGGTGCCCCCACCTCTGCAAATGCAGGATCAAGCAGTGATAAAGCGGTGAAGATTGTGATCGTCGGTGGTGGTGCCGGTGGTATCATGGCTACAGCAAGACTCAGACGTGCGGCACCCAATGCGGAGATCACACTGGTCGCACCGAATGAAACACATCTCTATCAGCCCGGACAGGTCTTTATGGCTGCAGGGCTTTATACGGAGAGTGATATTCAAAAGCCCAATGCCGATTTCATTCCCGATGGTGTAAAGTGGGTCAAGGATGAAGTGACTGCTTTCGATCCAGATAACAATAAAGTGACAACAGCCAAAAACGGTGACATTGCCTATGACTATCTTGTTGTTGCAACAGGTTTGGCATATGATTATGAACGCATTGAAGGGATGAGTGCAGATCTTGTTGGCAAGCATGGCATCTCCTCAGTCTACCTGAACAATCCTGTTGCCGGGACTGCAAAAGGCGGTGTAGCAACGGCACAATGGTTTAGAGATATGCGCAAAGCGGCAGAAGCGGCATCTCCTGAGAATCCGATCAAAGTCATCTGTACACAACCTGATACACCGATCAAGTGTGGTGGTGCACCACAGAAGATCCTTTACCTCTCCGATGATTACCTTAGAGGAAACGGTCCCGCAGGCGGAGCCGATGTGAGCAAAAATGCCCAGTTCAGTTTCTGTAAAAAGGGTAAAACACTCTTCGGACTACCGGGTTACAACAAAACACTTGTAGAAGAAGTAACTCCGATGTATGGGAACATCACAGACAAGTGGGATCATGTCCTCAGAAAGATCGACCCTGAAAGAAAAGTGGCTACTTTTGAACACACTTATGAGGTCAAAGGTGAGTATGATGAGGATCTTCAAGAGTACGATATGATCAAAAAGACCGAAATGGTCGAGATGGAGTATGACTTCATTCATGTCGTACCACCGATGAAACCGGTTGATGCGGTTGCCAACTCCAAATTGGGATGGCAGAAAGGTTCGGCCAAAGGATGGCTTGAAGTTGACATGTATACACTTCAGCACAGACGTTATGAGAATGTTTTCGGTATTGGTGATATCCTTGGTATTCCCAAAGGAAAGACAGGAGGATCTGCAAGACATCACGGACCGATTTTGACAGAAAACCTCATCAGTGTGATAGAGGGCAAGAAACCAACGGCGAAATTTGACGGTTATACTGTTTGTCCACTCAAAACACAGTATGGTGAGATCATGTTGGCAGAGTTCAACTATGACGGTATGGCGCCTTCCTTCCCTGTTCTTGATCCGACAAAACCAAGATGGATCTGGTGGGCATTTGACCTTTATATGCTCAAGCCGATGTACTGGTACCTGATGATGAGAGGTTTAATGTAATGGTACGCCTGAAGAGAGAAATGGTGATCTTCGCCATACTCTTTCTCTTCCTCTCCATTGCCATGCATTTTAGTGCATGGGTAGATCATCCTCTCGCACAGTTTGAAGGACTCAAAAGCAGTCCTTTGGGTATATGGCATCCTTTGTTGATCACATTTTTGGTGTATATAGTGATTTTTCTACTACGCCTTTTGGTACAGTTGATCAAAAAAATGATTCATTGACGCCTATCGCTTCAGCTGCCCGCATGGCGCTTACCCATGCGAAATGAAAGTTGAAGCCTCCTCTATCTCCGTCTACATCCAATACTTCACCGGCAAAATAGAGATGAGGGACGATCTTCGACTGCATAGTTAAAGGATCTATCTCCTGCGTATCGATGCCTCCGGTAGCTACTTCGGCATGTTGGAACCCTTTGGTATCATCAATAGAGAGCCTGAGATGCTTGATGGCATGTACAAGGCGGTTGATGATCTTTCGGTTGAGGTCTTTTTCCTGCAAATGAACCGTTTTTGTCTCTGCAAGTATGACATTGGCAAGTTTCTTGTGTATGAATCCCTCCATCCAGAGCAGCAGCGGTTTTTTGCTTTCAGGTTTGAGGTGTGCCAAAAATAGACGTGTGAGTTTCTCTTTACTGAAAGCAGGCATCAAATCAAGGGAGAGTTCACAATAATCAAAGACGGACAGTCGGGTGCTGACCTCCCGGCTGATGTCAAGTACGGCAAGACCGCTGATACCGTAGTTGGTAAAAAGCAGATCTCCCCTCTTCTCGGTCACATACTCTCCGTTGGCATAGAGTGTTGCCACACCCTCCACTTTGACTCCGGCACACTGTTTTACCCAAGTCTCTTTAGAGACAAGCTGTACCAGTGCGGGGTGTCTTGGGATGAGTGAATGTCCCAGCGCAGTGGCAAAAATGTAGCCTGAATCACTGCCGCCAAGCTGTGGAGCGGCGGGGGAACCGGCGGTAATGAGTACCTGAGCGGCTCTTTTCTCTCCACAGGTTGTTTTGATGACGAACCCCTCCCCTGCCCTCTCAATGTGGGTTGCCCTGCACTCACAGACTATTTCAACCCCCGCCTCTTTTGCCGCATACTCCATCAGTTCTGCCACCGAAGCCGCCTGCATCGAGAGCGGAAAGAATTTTCCCTCTTTTCCTTCTGTCAGTGCCAACCCTATGGAGTGAAAAAATTTTTCTATCTTGTCTGCATCGTAACCGTCAAGTACGGTACTGATGAAACCTGGATTGTTGCCGTGAAATCGTGATGGTGCAATATGGCGGTTGCCGATATTGCATTTGCCGTTGCCTG
>JAJRRK010000109.1 GCA_024279555.1 Campylobacterales bacterium | reverse complement strand
TTAAGTGCTTCAGTTCCGTACAGCGGTGCTGAGAACCCTACAGTGATGCCTGCATAGTCTTCAAAGGCATTTCTATGGAAATAGCCTACCTTGACATAGGGATCGGGCATGGCATCGAGATCGACCAGTCGGCTGTTGGCCAAAGCGACTTTGTCCTCCGAAGCTTTCATACGGAAGGTAGGGTTGTTTTCAAGTTCGGTGAGGTAACGCTGCAGGGAGGGAGGCCGTTTGATACGGAGGGGATCATTAATCTTGGAGACCTTTTCCTGTACAAGATAGGCGAGTTTTTCACGCTGTGACTTGAGAATGGAGATATAGCGTTGGAGTTTCACTTCTATCTTGGAGAGTGAGAGTTCCGCCGTGACACTCTCTGCATGGCTCATGGCATCGGTGGCGATGGTGTCGTTGTAAAGCTGGATATTCTGTTTTTCAAGCAGTATGTATTTACGCACAATAGCGATGCGCGCTTCAAGCTCTTTGATGGTATAGGCAGTGGTCTTTATCTGGAGTGCGAGTGCGACCTTTGCTGCATCATAACTCTCAAGCAACACATGCTTGCGTGCCTGGACAAGGCTCTCTCTGGCATCGAGCTTTCCAAACCAGGGAAATTTCTGCGCTACATTGATCGCCTCATACTGCATCGGCTCGAGTGAACGGTTGGAGATGTCACCAAACTGAATGTCGCTAACAGTCAGGCTCAAGTCGGGGTTTTGCCATTTGCGGCTCTTGAGGATCTGGTCATCCATAGCGGTCAGCCGGTGTTTAATGGTTTGCAGTGAAGGGTGTTTTTTTAAAGCGTTTTGAATAAGACTGTGAATACTTTGCGACTGTGCCAGTGTGACACAGAACAGTACAGTACATAAGATACGCATATTTCTTCTTCCTTCGGGTTTTAAGTATCAAAATTCTATCGTATCTTCGTGTAAGAAGTGTGCATAGTTCAAAACCAGAAACGCACCCCGATAAGAAAGCTTGTATCGTCTACCGGTCTGTAATCACGCGTTGACCCAAAACTCTTTTCCCAGTTCAGTCCTATATAGGGAGCGAATTCCCGTACGAACTCGTAACGCAGACGGAGTCCAGCTTCAACAGAAGAGAGTCCTGATCCTATTTGCAGTGCCGGGTCGTTTTTGCTGTAAAAATCCATCTCTATCTTTGGGGTAAGAATGAGCTTTTGGGTTAAGAGTATCTCATACTCCGCATCAAGTCGTAACCCAACATTTCCTTTGCTGTTGAAAAGTACGGCCGCACGGGTTTCAAACCAGTACGGTGCGAGTCCCGCAACGGCAAGTTCACCCCAGGTTTGGGATGCATCGGCATTCTTATCGTAAGAGATACCCGCCTGAATATCCCAAAACGGCGCAACGGCATGCGCATAGACCAGATCGTTCTGGCTGCGTTCGAGTCCCTCGGATGTCGCTTCGCCTTCACTGTAGAGATAGAACTTGTCAAGGTCGTACCCTGCATAGAAACTCACATCCCAGCTTCGGGTGCGCTCTTCGTTGTTGTGTATCTCAAGCTGATCGACCAGCAGTATGGTTCGAAAGGGATCTCCCGCTCCGGCGGCATGAGCTGATATTGCCGCAATGAGTGTTGCTGTAGCTATTTTAAACAATTGTTTCATCTGTATCTCCTTAGACAACAACCACTTTACGGAACATGCCCGCCATATGGTAGAGTAGATGGCAATGATATGCCCAAGCGCCCTTGGCATCTACCGTAACGCGGTAGCTTATCTTGGAACCGGGTTGAACGATGACGGTGTGTTTGCGCACCAGATGGTTGTCGTCTCCTGTCTCAAGATCACTCCACATACCGTGCAAATGCATAGGGTGGTTCATCATTGTATCGTTGATGAAGGTGATGCGCAGCCGCTCGCCGTAGTGGAATAGCAGCGGTTTGGCATCGGGGTATGCGATGCCGTTGATCGACCACATATAGCGCTCCATATTGCCGGTTAAGTGCAGTATGATCTCCCTGTCGGGCTTGGGTGCGCGTGCGGTGGAGTATCGGTTCTTCAAATCGGCATAAGTAAGTACCCGTCTGCCGTTATTGCGAAGTCCTACACCCGGATCGTCCAGGCGGTACTTGGGATCTTGTGCCTTCATGGTGCTTTGCGGTCCTGTTGCCATCGGAAGCGGTGTGACGGGGTATGTTTGTTTCTCCATCGCCTTCCACTTGTAGGGCTTCATCGGCATTTTCATACGCTTGTGACTGCGCATATCCATCTTCATGCCCATATCTGACATAGTGAGTGCCTGTGGCTTGTCCATTTTGGGCGCTTTGGCAAGCATGGAAGCCGAAGAAGTCAGTGAGCCGAGGGCATAGCCGCTTCGCTCGATACTTTGGGCGAAGATGGCATAGGCTTTGGCACTTTTGGGTTCGACAATGACATCGTAGGTCTCCGCTACGCCGATGCGGAACTCATCGACGGTGACCGGTTTGAGATGGTTGCCGTCTGCAGCGACCACGGTCATCTTAAGCCCCGGTATGCGCACATCGAAAAAGCTCATCGCCGCACCGTTGATGAAACGCAGGCGTATCTTTTCGCCTTTTTTGAAAAGAGCTTTGAACTGTTCTGCCGGCGGGTGACCGTGCATCAAGTATGTATAGGTGTATCCGGTGACATCGGAGAGGTCGCGGTCACTCATACGCATTTGGTTCCACATTTTCCGGTCGTTGAAGGCTTTGCCGAGACCTTTTTGCTTAACCTCGGAAAAGAAGTCTCCTACAGTTCTTTGGTTGAAGTTGTAGTAGTCGCTTGAGAGTTTGAGTTTGCGATAGATACTGCTTGGCTTCTCATCGCTCCAGTCAGAAAGAAGTATCACATGCTCTCTGTCATAACCGAAAGGCTCTTTGCGTCTGGGTTTGATAACAATGGCACCGTACATCCCTGTTTGCTCCTGATAACCGCTGTGGCTGTGGTACCAGTAAGTGCCGTGTTGTTTCACTTTAAAACGGTAGGTAAAGGTTTCACCCGGATCGATGCCTTTGAAGCTGATGTCGGGTACGCCGTCCATCTGATAGGGGAGGATAATACCGTGCCAGTGGATAGAGGAGCGTACCTTGAGGCGGTTGGTGACATGAATGGTCACGGTTTCTCCCTCTCTCCAGATCAGCGTGGGACCGGGGATTTGCCCGTTGATGGTTGTTGCAACGGCGGGCTTGCCTGTTTTGTTGACGGTGGTGTAACCTATCTCGAGGAAGAACTCATTTCCCTTCAGTACAGCTCTTCTATCGGTGCTTTTTGCGGGTGCTGCGGCTTCAAGCCGGATGCCTGCTATACCCGCAACCGAGGCTGCGGCGGCGCCTTTGACGAATGTGCGTCGTAACATGGTGTTTCCTTATTTATGCGTGTTTTTGCAGATCTTTTGACTTCTCTTCATACTCTTCTTTGCTGATGCCGCCGCTGGCATAGCGGCGGTCGAGTATATTCTGTGCTGTAGTATTGCTGTCTGATTTGCTCTCCTCTCTACCTCGTATGAGGTAGATGAATAAAATGAGAAAAGCAAAAGGGATGATCCATACAAAAAATCCCATTCCAAAACCGTGTGTAATGCCGTTCATGTCGTCTCCTGTAATATTGTATTTCTGTATCATAGTCTGATTATGTGCAGAGTCTGTGTATAGTAAGGATTGATAGAACATAGAATATAACAGGTGTTAAGGCGCACAGGTACAAGGGTGTACCTGCTAGACAACGGTAAACTGACCCATCATGCCGTTGTCTTCGTGTTCGAGGAAATGGCAGTGGTACATGTAGGGAACGGTTGCATCCGTGTAGTCGGTCATTTTTACCTGTACCGTGACATTCTCTCCGGCAGGGATGTAGACTGTGTCTTTGTAGCCATTCTCATTTGCCGCAATGTTTGTATTTCCGTTTCGTTTGACAAGTCTGAAATGGGTCGCGTGGATGTGAAAGTTGTGGTCAACATTCATATTGTTGGTAATGGTCCACTCTTCGAGCTGATCAACAGGGACGGTCTCATTGATGACAGTGATGTCCATCGCTTGACCGTTAATGGTGAAACTTCCCATACTGCCTTCTAAGCTGAACGATCGTGTATTGACCGGAGTCCCCAATGCAGTGAGTGATGTAAGTGTTCCGGGAAGTGTCGTGACGCTTTGTGCATTTTTGGAAACATTGATCTTGACAAAGGTTTTTCCATGGTTGTACTCTCTAAGCTCCAGACTGCTGTTGATATCCCCGCTGAAATCCACAACGATTTCCGCTCTTTCAGCCGGAGAAAGAGTGAGTCTGGTCATACTGACAGGCGTTTCAAGGAACGCATTATCCGTTGCGATCTGTTTGAAACTTCTTCCGTCCGAAAAGCCGAGTTGATAGACAGTGGAGTTCGCTCCGTTTAGGACCCTGAATCGGATCTCTTTCGCTTCGGCATCGAAAGTGGGTTCGATCGCCCTATTGGCGATGAAGGTGTCTCCCACATATCCGCGCATGATCTCCATATTGCTGGGGTTGTAGACGATCTGCCCGTTGGTGTCGAACTTCCTGTCCTGCAGCACAAGGGGGATGTCGTCCTCTCCATAGCGTTTGGGAAGGTCTAGCGCATCACTTTCGCTGTCCTCTATGATGATCAGTCCGGCAATCCCTTTGTAGACATGCTCTGCTGTTTTGTGAAGGGTGTGGGGATGGTACCAGTTGGTACAGGCTTTTTGGTTGACCTGATATTGTGCACTCCAGGTATCACCGGGCAGGAATTCCTGATGAGCTGTTCCATCCATGGCGGCAGGAAGATGCATGCCGTGTCCGTGCATACTGATTTTCTCAGATAGATTGTTGGTATAGTTAATAGAGATATTTTCACCGTTTCTCAAAAAAAGTGTTGGTCCGAGAAAACTTCCGTCCACAGCATAGGTGGAGGTATCTGTCTCATTGAAGAAATCGTGTTGGGCACTTTGAATGGTCAGATCATACTGCTTGGGCTCAGCACTGCTGCCTGTACCTGTTCCGTAGAGTGCATTGGGTATGGGAAGTGCTTTGTTTTTGGGTGTCAGACTACTGCTTGTATTTTCTGTGTTATTGCTGCTGTCACCACCGCCACCGCCACATCCTGTTAAGATCGCTATTGCCGTCACACTGCTCAGTGTCAGAAACTCTCTTCGTTGCATCATGTACTCCTTAGTTATATTGTTAAATATATCTTATGATTTAAGATATGGAAAAATTATAATTTAGAAATGTGCATAAAAAGTGCAGAAGGGATGCACACACTATACACACAATCTTATTATGATTTGGAAGAAAAGGCTTCAAAGGAGCAGACAATGACAATGAAACCAAAAGACCCCGTATGCGGGATGGAAGTGACGGAAGCTTCGCAGTACAGTGCAGCGTATGAAGGAGAGCAATATTACTTCTGCTCCCAAAGCTGTCAGAAGAAGTTCGAGGATGCGCCGCAAAACTATGTCGCAGCAAAGAAAGATGATACGTGTCTGTCGTGCAGACCGATCTTTAGCGATGAGGTAGCACATCAGCACCATGTACATGAAACATGGACAGACAAGGAAGATGCCAATGCGGTCTATACCTGCCCGATGCACCCCGAAATACGCCAGATAGGACCGGGTACCTGTCCCAAATGCGGTATGGCGCTCGAACCGGTTGCGATACAGGCAGGAGAGGAGGATACTTCGGAGCTTGATGATATGACACGACGCTTCAAGATCAGTACTGTACTGGCGATCCCTGTCTTCATTCTCGCGATGATCGCAGACCTTGCCCCGCAATGGCTGCCTGCATGGCTTTCGATGCGTGCGGTACAATGGATAGAGTTTCTGCTTGCCACACCAGTGGTGCTTTGGGGCGGCTGGCCGTTCTTTGTGCGAGGTGTCAACTCTGTGCGTACATGGAACCTCAATATGTTCACGCTCATTGCACTTGGGGTAGGTGCGGCTTGGCTCTACAGCATGGTTGCCTTGCTTTTCCCCCATATCTTTCCGCCCAAAATGCAGCTTGAGGGCGGGTTGGTGCATGTCTATTTCGAAGCGGCAGCGGTTATTGTGGCGTTGGTGCTGTTGGGGCAGGTACTCGAACTGCGCGCCCGTTCCCAGACCAATACTGCCATACAAAAGTTACTGGGGCTTGCTCCCAAAACGGCACGCATCGTCAAAGAAGACGGCAGCGAGGAGGACATTCCGCTTGAGCAGGTATCTGTAGGGGACAGACTGCGTATCCGTCCGGGGGAGAAGATCCCTGTTGACGGTGTGGTTATAGAAGGCGAGAGCAATATCGACGAGTCGATGGTCACAGGTGAACCCGTGGCGGTAGCCAAGCGTGCGGGTGACGAACTCATCGGCGCAACGATCAACAAGACCGGCTCTTTGCTGATGGAAGCAAAACGCGTAGGCAGCGAGACGCTGCTTTCACAGATCGTTGAGATGGTCGCCAAGGCACAGCGCTCCCGCGCTCCCATTCAAAAGCTCGCCGACACGGTCTCGGGGTATTTTGTACCGGCGGTGGTTATTGTCGCTGTATTTGCATTTCTGGGATGGTACTTTTGGGGACCCGAACCGAGACTTGCCTATGCCGTGGTCTCAGCAGTAGCAGTGCTCATCATCGCCTGTCCGTGTGCACTGGGACTTGCCACGCCCGTCTCCATTATGGTGGGTACGGGCAAAGGTGCGGGTATGGGTGTGCTGATCAAAGATGCCGAAGCGCTGGAGACGCTCGAGAAGGTCGATACGCTCATTGTGGACAAAACGGGCACGCTTACCGAAGGGGCACCGCGTCTGCTTACGGTAGAAACAGTTGGCAATACCGACAAAACACACATGCTTCGTGCCGTTGCGTCACTGGAGCGTTCGAGTGAACATCCGCTGGCGGAAGCTGTAGTAGAAGGGGCTGAAAAACGCGGTATCTCTTTGGGAAAAGTGACCGATTTCCAATCGATTACCGGAGAAGGCGTAACGGGCAAAGTGGACGGGACAGAGGTGGCTGTGGGCAATGTCAAACTTTTTGAGCGTCTCTTGGTTGACATATCCGCTCTTTTGGAACAGGCAAAACCGTTCCGCGAAGAGGGGCAGACGGTCATGTTCGTTTCGCTTGAGGGGAAGGCGGCGGGACTTATCGGTGTGAGCGATCCGATCAAGCAGACCATCCCCGAAGCGATCGAAGCGCTTCATAAAGAGCATATCGAAGTAGTTATGCTTACCGGTGACAATGCGACAACCGCACAGGCGGTTGCCGACCGGCTCGGTATAGACAGGGTAGAGGCGGAAGTCTCTCCACAGGACAAAGCACGCATCGTGAGTGAACTTCAAAAGGAGGGCAGGCATGTCGCCATGGCGGGTGACGGTGTCAACGACGCACCGGCACTGGCACAGGCGCATGTGGGTATCGCAATGGGAACGGGTACGGATGTGGCAATGGAGAGCGCAGGCGTGACCCTTGTCAAAGGTGACCTCAACGGTATCGTCAGAGCGATCAGACTCAGCCGTGCGACCATGCGCAATATTCGCCAAAACCTCTTCTTCGCGTTTGTTTACAATGCACTTGGTGTACCGGTGGCGGCAGGAGTGCTCTATCCGTTCTTTGGCATACTGCTTTCTCCTGTGATCGCTGCGGCAGCTATGAGTTTTTCATCGGTGTCGGTTATAAGTAATTCGCTGCGTTTGAAAAGGTTGTAGAGCTATATCTACCTGCTATAATTGGATGAATCAAAATCACTGTGGAGAGAAGATGAGAATACTTGTCATGGAAGATGATCCGGTTTTGGGAGATATCATTACCGATTATCTGTCGGAATACTATCGCGTCGATAGGGCGTTTGACTCCAATGAAGCGCAGTAGATGATCGATGCCAACCGGTACGATCTGCTGATATTCGATATCAATGTACCGGGAATAAGCGGGGTGGAGCTCATTGAGGAGCTGCGCAGCTTCAACGACACCACACCCGCCATTATTATTACCGCCTATGATGACCTAAATTACCTCAAAAAGAGTTTCGATGTGGGTGCGCACGACTACATTAAAAAGCCCTTTGAGCTCGAAGAGTTGAAACTGCGTATCGAAAAGAGCAAGGTGCTTTTTCATATCGAACAGGAGAGGGTTGTGAAACTGGATGAAACCCATACCTACTATCCCGCCCGGCGTATCGTCAGTGACGGTGTGAAAGAGAGGAGTCTCAAGCCCAAAGAGAAAGAGATACTTGACTATTTTATCGCCCATCCGCACCGGCTGATCTCCTCTGAAGAGTTGATACAAAATATTTGGGAGTTCGATGCCATGCCGAGCGACGCGACCCTGCGCTCCTACATTCGCAATCTCAGAGAGATTATAGGTGCAGACAAGATCACGACACAAAGAGGGGCGAGGTACCGCTATGAATGAGTTGGAGAAACGATCGTTTTACTCCTTTTTGGGGCTCTATATCATCTCATCCTTTCTCTTTCTTGCACTGACGGCTTTTTGGTATTACAGCGCGCAGAAAAGTGCTCTTGAGAATGAGACCTTTTACCGTCTTGAGCATCTTGCCGACCATACGGCAGGAGCGATCATCTTTGCGCATATGCAGGACAAGCCTCTGCAAAAGATCACCGTCCCTGATGATATCGTTATGGCACTGGTCGATACCACAGGGAAGGTGATGAAGGGGAGGCTTGTCGATCCCCGTATGCAACTCAAACCCGGCTATTTCAGGCAGGGAGACTATGATGTGCTCGTTTCACAAGCACCGCGCGAACATCTCGGCATACGCTATGTGGTGGTGCAAACAGCGCTTCTTAAAAAAAGATTGCTGCGCTTAAGCATACGGTTGTTACGGTCTCTCTTACCATTGCCCTGCTGATCGCCGTCATCGCATGGATACTCTCCAAACTCTTTATGCGTCCCGTCCATCAACGCGTCAAACAGATAGAACGCTTCATCAACGACATCACCCATGAGCTCAACACCCCCATCTCTTCACTCAGTATGGCAGCGGATCAAGCGATGAAACAAGGAGCGTGTACAACCACGACACTCAAGAACATTTCTATTAGCACACGCCAGCTCTATGAAATCTACCGCTCATTGACCTATCTGAACTTTAATGAAAGAAAAAGGGCAGAGGAAGTGATCGACCTTCGGGAGATACTTGAGCGCAGTGTGGAGTACTACACCCCGCTTGCAGAGCTCAAACAGATCGATTTGATAGTGGCACTGGAATCTACACAATTTACACTGCCCGAATCAGAAGCGACACTACTCTTTGGCAACCTGATTGGCAATGCCATCAAATACTCTTCACGGAACACTTCGGTGGAGATCACACTCAAAGAGAGGGTAGTATCTATCAAAGATCACGGTATAGGCATTGATCCGGCAGTGCAGCAACAGATTTTTGAAAAGTTCAAACGGGGTACGGGTTACTCGGGCGGATTTGGTGTAGGACTTAGCATTGTCAAAAGTATCTGTGATCGAAATGGTATTCGGATCACTTTGGATTCCACTCCCGGGAAGGGAACGGAGTTCTCTCTTTATTTTCCGTAAAGATGAATTCGGAAGAGCAAAACAGAAAATATAATAAAATCTATTGATTTACTTGACATTAAAAGATTTTTAGGTTAAACTACGACCAACAAATGCAAAAAGCACTTGTAAAAACCCTAGATCCTTCACATGGACAAGGGCATCCGGTTCCTAAAGATTGTTGTAGTCTCCCCTTTATATTGTTGATCTCTCCGGCCGGATGTTGTGAAGTTCTAGGGTATTTAGAAGTGCTTTCGCATTGATCAGACACCAAAGGACGTTCATGTCTCCCTCATGTCCTATATCACAGCGACGTATCGACACCAACCTTGTACGGGTTGTATCATTTCAGGTTCTTCTCTTCATACTGCTGTTCTCTGTGACGCAAATGCCACTTTTCCTTCTGCTCGTCCTTTTTGACTTCGTGGCGAGAGTTTTTCGTCAGGATGCATTCAGCCCTTTCCGTCAGAGTGCACGTTTCATTCTTTCCAAATGGCATGTCAAGCCCCACTATACCGATGAGTCTCCCAAGCGATTTGCCCTCTTCCTCGGTCTGGGGATGACACTTCTCATAGGTTTGCTGACACTGTTTGGTTTTATCAAAACAGCGGTTGTTGTATCCATCGTGCTCATAATCTGTTCATTTCTTGAGGTTTTATTCGATTTTTGTATCGGATGTAAGCTATACTACGCATTACAAATACTAAAAGTTACATCTTACAATAGATAATGTCTATAATGGGTTGTGCAATTGTAGGATGATACAATAGACTTTCAAATTATGGCGAAAGCTGTGACGAAAGTGCCCTAAAGGTTATAACAGATGATAGGAATTTCTACCAAGACCATTTATGCGGTCGCGGCACTGTACGAACTCGGTTCGACCACTGATGGTGATGTCCTCAAGATCAAAGAGATTGCTTCACGTGCTTCTATTCCGCAGAGTTTCCTCGAACAGATCCTGCT
>JAJRRK010000108.1 GCA_024279555.1 Campylobacterales bacterium | reverse complement strand
TGCCATGCTTTTTTGTATGGTCAGAATTACAATTTGGACATCTTTTTTATAACCCATCTGTAAATAATCCTCTTTTACACTCGATAATACCGAGCTTTGCTTAGGTTTTTAGCAACCCGATTTCCCGCTTTAACTCGGAAAATACCTATAATGAAGTCAAAAAAGAGTTACGGGGAAAATACAAGAAACACTACTGGCCTGACAACCCCCTGGAGGCGCAGGCAACCAACAGGACAAAGAAACATATGTAACTGCCCCTGTCCTAATGGGATTTGGAAATTAAGCTACCCTAAGATTACTCATCGTCCTCTTCGTCGTCATCATCACCCTCAAGATTGAAGGCTTCATCAGATGCCCAGCTTGTGAGTTTCTCTTTGTCCGCTTCGGAGAGCTTCGCCTCTTTATGAATGAGCAGATAGCTTGGCAGCGGCATCTTGCTCTTGATCGCCTTGGGAATCTTCTCAAGATACTTCAGCTTCTTCTCGTTGTCATAGCTTGCCCATGTCGAGAAGTTCATATGCTCACGCCCTTCTTTGACATGCAGTTTGGTAAACCACGATACCGGCGCAATGCTGCTGTACCACGGGAACTTGGTATGGTTGGAGTGACAGTCAAAGCATGAGCGCTTGAGTATTGCCATCACATCATCAGGCGCTTTGAGCTCCTCTTCAGCCTTGGTAGGCACCTCTGCGGGAACATTCATCGGAATGAACTGAATCCCTACAAAAACCAGAATGAGTATAAGCAATAATTTTTTCATAATGTTATTTTACCTTATCTAAACTAAAGGGCACCTAGGGGGTTTTTAGGGTACCCTAAAGTTTATCGTCCTCAAAAGGCTCTCTATTTTCGATACTGTCCAGCAGAGACAAAGCATGCGCTTTGGAACCTCTTTGTGCTCTCTCTTCCAAATAATCTACAGTTTTCAATGTGGCAATTTTTTCGGCAAGAGCATTGACGATAAATTGGTTGATAGAGACATTGCCTTTTAGTGCCTCTATCTCTTCTTTGTAATAATCCGGTATTCGTAGTGCAAAATTCATTGAATCACTCCTTGGTATAGCAAATACTCTTTAGGTGTCATAATCTCTATATTGAACTTCTCTCTAACCCCTTTAAAATCTTTAGGGTTAAAGGTAATGATCGCTTTAGCCCCTGAATTCACCGCTACCTCCAAAACCATATCATCATTGGCATCTTTGAGAAACGGTCTCCACAAAAAATGGATCTTCTGATGATATGAGATAAGACAAATATCATCAATGAAACGTTCTATCTCACTTCTATCCAAATGAGTATAATACTTCATGTTTTCATTGCGAGTCAAAACATCGGTATACTCCAAGACCAATGTATTTGAGATCACGTTATATCTCCTTTCTGATTCAAAGAGCCATACAAGTAATTTGTGAGATGCACCTCGGTTTGAATGGAGTGCAGAAAGTATCACGTTGGTATCGATGACTATCTTCATATTAATATCATATACGATATTAGATTAAAAACTTATAAAATGAATCATTTAACGTCCATAATAGGATATGAGACTCGCCTTCCCTAATGTATGAGCATTGATCTGAAAGCCAACGATGGGTCTATTGGTGTCTGCTTTAACAGGCAGTTTCTCTACATCGAGCGCATAGACCGTAAAGATATAACGGTGCGGTTTGTCACCCTTGGGCGGACAGGCACCGCCAAAGCCGGTTTTGCCGTAGTCATTGATGATCTCCACAGCACCTTTTGGCATATCTTTAAGCGATGCACCCGTATCGAGTCTGTGTACCTTTGCGGGTATGTTCACCACCATCCAGTGCCACCAGCCGCTGCCCGTAGGCGCATCAGGATCATACACAGTCACGGCAAAGCTCTTGGTACCTTCAGGCGCATCACTCCATCTTAGCTGTGGTGAAAGGTTTTGCCCGCTACAGCCAAAACCGTTGAACTCCTGCGCTTTGGTCAACTGTCCCTCAAGATCATTGCTCTTGAGTGTGAAATTCCCTGCATGCAGCAGACCCACTGCCGTAATGAGAAGTAATAGTTTTTTCATGATCATATCCTTTTTTTAGACTTATTATAGCAAAGTTGATCAGATAGTCTTCTCTTGTACAACCCATTCTCCCCGTATAAGCAGGTTCTCCCCCTCATACACCTCGCCCACAAACTGGTCTCCCACACGGTAGTTCCCCACCCCTTTGGGAGTACCGGACATGATGACATCACCATCTTCAAGCGTCATAAAACCTTTGATCTGTGCTATCATCGTCTCAGGCTTGTACATCATCAGGTCATAGTCGGCAAACTGCTGCAGCTTTCCGTTGTAGTAGAATCTCATACGCAGTTTACTGATGTCACCTTCAAAGGGAACAAAATCACTCAAGACCGCCGAACCGTCAAAAGCTTTAGCACGCTCCCACGGCAGCCCTTTGGCTTTCAGGCGGTTTTGAATGTCGGCATGGGTCAGATCAAGCCCGAAACCGACACCGGCGATTCTGTCAGACTGCATCAAAAAGCATATCTCCCCCTCAAACCGTGTTGCTTCTCCAAAGTAACGCAAAGTATCCGTAACAGCAGAGTTCGGCTTGTTGAACACCACCATATTTTCAGGGATCTCGTTGCCAAGCTCTTCGATGTGCTCGACATAGTTGCGTCCGATGCAAACGACTTTGGAAGGAGCGATCTTCTCTTTTTGGTACTGTATGGTATTCATTGTTTTTTTCTCTTTTTGGGAAACATCATTCCCACTCTTTCTTTATAGACACGATATGCTTCTCCAAGCTCACATGCCAGGTCTTTCTCTTCAAAGTAAAGTCCAATAAAGATGTAGATGGTAAATCCGATAGAGAGCAGCAGATGCCCGTAACCCATGACAGGGGTCAGCCACATACCCAGCAACACCCCAAGCTGAATCGGGTGGCGGATATAACGGTAGAGCTGCTTCTCTTTAAATATAATGGGCTGAGGCGTTTTCCCTCTCAAATGGTAATAGACCTGCTGCAAGCCAAAAAGTTCGAAATGGTTGATAATAAAGCTGGCATAGACCGAAAGTGCCCAACCTCCCACAAATCCCAGTTGCAGCAGCCAGTAGAGCATCCCCTCTTTCACCTGCCAGACAAAACCGTCAATGGGCTGATAGAAAAGGCAGATGACAATAAACACAAGTCCTGAAAGCAGCACATAAGTACTGCGCTCGCTTACCTCTGGGATAAAGCGTGTAATAAATTGCTTAAACCCCTGCCGTGCCATACCCGAATGCTGCAAGCCAAAAAGTACAATGAGTGCCGCATCCACCGCCACTGCATACCATGTATCAACCTGCTGCGGCATATTGACATGACGCGTTACGACATCCCAGTCGCTGATGTAAAGAATGAACCAGATCTGCCCGATTAGCCCGATGATGTAGGAGACAATGCCGTAGGCGAAAATAAGACCTTTTAACATTCGACCACTACTACTTTTGCGTTTGCAATATCTTATCTACGGTAGACTGGATAACAGGTAAACGTTCCTTGATGACATCCTCAACAATGTATAGATCAACACCGTCATAATGATGTGCAATGAAGTTTCTCAATTCGTAACTGCCTTTGATATCTTCCTTTTCGAAGTTTGACAATATCTCTATCTCACCGTTATGCAGTAGTTTATCAAACTGCTCTGCTATCGCTGTCAAATGCATCAATATTGCAGCACGCCCTTTAGCCTCATCCGCCAACGCATTCTCGACAGAACCATATTCGTCGATCACTTCATGGATAAATCCGATCTTTTTACCGATAGATTCAATCCGGGTCAGGGCTTTTTGATTAGACATCAATCATCTCTTTTTCAACACGTTTTTTCATACTGCTTTGACTGTCAAGATCAAAAATATCTACCGGACGATGCAAGCGCTTTGCCAATGTTTCACGAAGCTCATTAAGGGTCTCGAAATAGGCATAGGCACCAAACTTTTGAAGAAAATCCGGTTCTTTGGCAATGGCAATATCCACATCACTGTAAACCCCTGCTTGGGCATTGGCAAAACTACCAAACAAACCAAGGCGGACAATGCCTTTGGAGACAAATTCTGCTTTGAGTTCTTCAAGGACTGTTAAGATTTCATCTTTTGTCGTTTTCATGTGTCTATTATACCACAGCTTTGATCACCCTCAACATCTCATCTGCACCCTTCTGAAACTCATACCCTGTCTTGGCGATTTCAGTTGTATACCCTTTAGCTTTCAGATATGCCGTTACCTCATCGAGATGGGGTGAACGCTCGTTAGTCAGAGTCACCAGCGGGAAAATGCGTACTTCATTCGCCACTCTGAGCATCTCATCGATGGCATCTTTGTGAAACTGTACATCGAGATGGTCGCTGTAGAGGAAAAGCAGGTGCGAAGAGAGTGCCAGGTCAAAACTGTTGTCATCAAAAGGGAGCTTTGGCAACGAAGCATTGATATATCTGCCTTCCTCCAAGCCCTCCTCGTAATCCATCAGGAACTCCATCATCGCCTCAATGCGCATATGCTCCAATGACTCCACATCGGGGATGTTCTTCCATACGAAGCTCTCAGCATGGGCTTTGACCTCTTCCATCACCACCGGTGCCACCTCATCGATACGCTGCATGATCTCTTTTTTGCTGTAGGCATAGAGCGGATCGACGGAAACGACTTTGCCACCGTCATAATCCACCTCGGTGTTAAAACTGCTCGGCCCGTCACCCACTCCGAGGATCCTTTTGTTCAGTATATCCTCTTTAGAGAGGTTGAACATCTCCATATACTCTTTTTTGCTTCGTCCCCAGGGGATAATCTGCTCCAGGTTCATCCAATGTCCTTCATGCTGTCAATTTCGGGGCATTCTAACATAGAATACGCTACAAGCAAATTTATTCTCTTTATAAATTATTTTCATTCTAAACAGATGTTCATTTCAAAAAACAGACTTTTA
>JAJRRK010000107.1 GCA_024279555.1 Campylobacterales bacterium | reverse complement strand
GTCGGTAAACCGACCCTACGCGAATTTGGTTATGACAATGATGCCACCGTAGGGTCGATTTATCGACCATTACACAACCACCACCATGCAAGCTCACAATGAGCTTATTGGAGGTACCCTTAAGCTTTGATTGTTACGATAACCCTATGAAACTCAATGAACTCAAACTGACCAACCCCTATCTCGATCTCCCTCAGGAGTGCCACGACCGTGTCAAGCCTTCACCCCTGAACGAGCCTTTTCTCATTCATGCCAACCCCTATGTGGCAAGGCTTCTTGATATTGATGAAGAGGAGCTTTATACGCAAGATTTCGTCCGCTTTGTCAACGGAGACTACCACCCACAGGGGAGTGATACTTTTGCCATGTGCTATGCCGGTCATCAGTTTGGGCACTTCGTACCGCGTCTGGGTGACGGGCGTGCCATCAACATCGGTACCGTCAACGGTTGGCATCTGCAACTCAAAGGGGCGGGACAGACCAAGTACAGCCGTTCGGGAGATGGACGGGCAGTACTGCGCTCCTCCATTCGTGAATACCTCATGAGCGAAGCGATGTACGGATTGGGCATCGAGACCACCAGAGCGCTGGCGATCATAGGCTCGAACCACTCGGTCTACAGGCAGGAGTGGGAAAAGGGAGCGATTGTGCTGCGGGTAAGTCCAAGCTGGGTGCGTTTTGGTACCTTTGAGTACTTTGCGCACAAGAAGAAATATAAGGAGCATGAAGCGCTTATCGACTACGCCATTGCCGAGAGCTATCCCCACTTGGAAACCGAAGCGGACAAATACATTCTCTTCTTTACCGAAGTGGTGGGAAAGACCGCACGGCTGCTTGCCAAGTGGCAGGCCGTAGGGTTCAACCACGGGGTCATGAACACTGACAATATGTCCATACATGGTCTGACCATCGACTACGGCCCCTACGCCTTTCTCGATATCTATGACCAGAACAATATTTGTAACCATACTGACCAGTACGGACGATACAGCTTTGGCAACCAGCCCAATGTGGCAGATTGGAACCTGCGTGCGCTTATGACAGCACTTTCACCGGTTATCAGTATAGAGAAGATGGAAAAGGTCATGGGGCATTACGGCAGACTTTATACCCGAGCCTACCTCTATGAGATGGGGCGTAAACTCGGGTTTGAACGGGTCAATGAAGATGACCTTGAACTTATACATCAGCTGCTTGGCGCACTGCAGGGGCTCAATGTAGACTATACGCTCTTTTTTAGAACTTTGAGCCGCTATGACGGAGAGCGAAAAGAGATTCTCTCACTCTGTCTCTACCACGGCCCGATGAACGACTGGCTCGATGCCTACGATGAACGGCTCAAGGAGAACAAAGAGGGAGTGCAGGCGCGTCATGAAGCAATGCTCAAAGCCAATCCAAAATATGTACTCAAGAACTATATGCTGCAAGAAGCCATTGATGCGGCTGAGAGAGAGGAGTATGCCCTGGTAGATGATCTTTTCAAAATCGCTCAGGATCCTTTTGCAGAGCACCCGGAGTATGAACGCTGGGCAGGAGAGACTCCGGAGGAATTTAGAAATGCCAAATTGAGTTGTTCATCGTGATATTTATTTAAGTCAAAGCATCTTATAATAGTTCAAGTCTTTGCCATAAGGAGCAGACCATGTACTATCTTACATCCATAGACCGATGCCACAGCTACGAGCTTGAGGGCGAACTTAGGGACTTCTTCTCCCGCCTGCATCATCTCAAAAGAAATCTACAGCAAGAAAGAGCAGCGTCGGCACTCAACCGCATTCAGCGTATGCGGTGCCGACAGAACATCATGGCGTTTGAGCGGTTGGAGAGAGACTTCCATGCACTTTCCCATCCGGACGATCTACGTCATCTCTACCGCAGGGTACACCGTTATGTCAAACTCGATTATGAGAGGCTGATGCATACATTTGGACACGAGAGAGTAGAGTGCCGCTCTTTGTTTGTTGCGTTATAATGTCAGAAAAAATCGGGAGATCCCATGACACTTGAAGCACTGCAACAAACCATCAGAAACGAGATAGGCGTACTGCTCTATTTTTCCGGAGAGAACTGCAATGTCTGCCATGCGCTCAGACCGAAGTTTAAAGCACTCTTTGACAAGGAGTTCCCGCTCATCAGACAGATCTATCTCGATGCGCACGAAAACCCTGAGATCTCCGCACATTTTCAAGTCTTCAGTGTACCGACAATGATCGTTTTTTTAGACGGACGGGAGTTTGTCAGAGAGGGCAGGGCTGTGAGCTTGCACAAGATGACAGAACAGCTGAAACGCCCCTATGGGATGATGACAGAATAAGCGTTTAGTGCTGAGCGCTGAACATTGAGAAGATAGTAAAGAAATAAAAAGGATTAAAATAGACCGTAATTAATAAAATATTATGTTAACCAAAAACCTCTGTTTTCTACAAAAATCCCCATAAACCCCTCTAAAATCCAAAATAAGCCCTTTTTAGCCTTTTTATTAACACAAATTTAGATAAAATCTTGCAACTTTCTATGTAAAAGGAAAAGAATGGCTGATTTGTTTGAAGATGGTCACAATACCGAAGAGGTATTGATAGAAGAGAGTATCAAGTCAAGCTATCTTGACTACTCCATGAGTGTTATCATTGGGCGTGCGTTGCCTGATGCGCGTGACGG
>JAJRRK010000106.1 GCA_024279555.1 Campylobacterales bacterium | reverse complement strand
GACAAGATAGAGGTTGCAACAGGCGGCAACAAGCGTTACAATGAGCGCAGCGACCATAAAATAGGACTTTGTCCGCTCAAAAGAACCGATCATGATCGTTCCCAAAAGCAGCAAGGGCAGAAGATAGCGATGAATGGTCACGCTATTATCCCGGTAAATATCCAAAGAAAAAGAAGCGTCGATAAAACTGAGCATCAAATAGAGTATGAGTACTACCAGCAGTGCCAGTCGCATCTGGATATTGCGTTTTTGCATGATCCACTTCGAGAATGCCGCCTCGGATCCGGCATTTTTAAAGCGCAGTGTGATCGGTGAAAAAATATGTTGGTCTATTCCTATATTCATGATGGCTCCTTTATTCAGTGCGCATCTTCCTGAGTATATCAAATTAAAATAAATTATGATTAAAAATAATATGATTGGAATAGAGTAGAAGATAGGTCAATGCATGAATATACGCGCGGTCATCCTTTTTGTGGATGAGCGCAAAAGAGCAGGAGATACTGCTATTGGTGTTTCGGTGTAACAGTGTCTTTCAAATCTTTTTTGACCTCTTTATCAAAGGCAGCTGCTTTCTCTTTGGCCTCGAACTGAAGTTTGTCGTTGGACTCTTCCACCTTGGCACGGGCAGCGGCCTGACCTTTGACTGAAGCCGGGTTCTGGAGCGCTTTCTGGGCTTCGGCAGCGACACTGTCTTTGAGTGCATTGGCTTTTGGTACTTTATGGGCTTCGTGACGTGTATCACCTACCAGTTTTTTGAAGTCTGAAAGCAGTTTCTCATAGAGTTTCTCGACAACATTTTTGCCTTTGATCTCTTTTTCGACCTTCTCTATGTCATCGTTAATGAGCTTGTAGGCTGCATCATGTTTTTTGGTGTATCCCAGAAGCTCTGCACGTGCAAGTTCCTCTTTGGCAGCTTCAAGCAGTTTTTGTGCGTCTTCTTTTTTACGCTTGTCCAGCTTGGATGCTGCAATAGCGAGATCCTGTGCTGCTAACAGTGGGGTAGGTATGATGATCTGTGTATTGACAAGTGTACCGAAACCTGCTGCCAGTACGGCAAGTGCAGTCTGCTTGTCTCCCTTTTCGACAGCTTCGAGCGCTTTTTTGGTCGAAGCAGGGTAGAGCTTCATCGGGATGGAGACGATGTTGATATCCAACTCATCTTTGAGCGTCATCAGCAGGCTGCCGGCAAGCTGAGTATCGTGTGCCTTGATCAGCTGTACAGCAAGCTCAAGTGCCGCTTTGATATCTTTGGATGAACCCTCATAGCTGTATGCAGTAAGGGTTTCTTCGAGCGGCAGCAAGTCAAGTGCAGGGTCTTTCTTGAGTGCTGCAGTGAATTTTGCATCGGCTTCTTTTAACAGTTTCTTGGCTTCATCCATCTTGTTCTTTTCGAGTGCATGGACTGCCATGAAGGTGTTTTGAATGGCTTCTGCGATCTCTTTGGACGCGTGCTTCTGCTCATCGATATGTTTTTTGACCTGTGTCTGCATCAATGTATTGGTGTCTGTTCTCGCCTCGATGTTTGTTGCGCCGAGGATCATTCCGCATGCGAGTGCTGAAAGTAGTAGTCTTTGTTTCATTTTTTATCCTTTGTAGTGAATTGATACCTGCAGTATAGAACAGAAAGGTTACCGCTTCTGTCAGCTGGCTAACAGTTGTGACATTTTTTACTTTTGATGGCTATAGACGGCATGGTAAGGTACTATCAACTGCTTTTGCAAGAAAATTAAAGTATAATTAAGAATCACAGATTACATGTAAGGAAAAAAATATGGCGATCAACTCCCCGATCTACGAGGAAGCCTACGAGACATTAAGAAACTCTGCACTCTTTGGAAACCTCGATGAGTCCACAATTCGCAATATGCTCAATAAATGTACAGAGATCCACTGGAAACGGGGAGAGACAGTCGATCCCGATATCGGGATGAAGTATATGCATGTGATCATCAAAGGGCGGATCAAGATCACGCAGATTGACCCTGAGAACGGCAGAAGTCTGGTACTGTTTCTTTTAAAGGAGGGGGATATATTCGATGTCTTTTCTCTTCTTGACGGGAAAGAGCATACTTCTTTTCCTGTACCTCTCGAACATGTGTCGCTTTTGAGGATCTCTATGGCACGTGCCAGAGAGTGGATCGAGGAGCATCCGGAGTTTAACCGGGCTTTTCTCCCTTATCTGGGAGAGCGTATGCGTGAGCTTGAAGCCTTTGGACAGTCGCTGGTCTTTCACGACACTACAACACGTCTTGCCAATCTTATTTTGAAACATACAGATACCTGCGAAGTGGATCAACGCCATTATCCGGTCAAGTTACTCAACGCACTTTCTCATGAAACCCTGGCGGAGATGATCGGTTCGGTACGTTCGGTGGTCACGACACAGCTTCATAAACTCAAAGAAGAGGGGGTGATCATGACCAAAAGAGGACATATAGCGGTGGAGAATCTGGAAAAACTGATGGAAAAATGCGATCTTTTCCATCATACCGCTACATAGTGAGTGTCAGCTGGCAGACAGACCACAAGTATACTCTTACGGTATAATCGCTTCATATTCGGTTAACGATAGACCAGTACAATAGAATAACAAATGACAAAAGGATAACATATGTGGAAACACCCTAAAGAGCTTGAACAGCTTGAAGTGTTCAAAAAAAATGCAAAGACCGTCGGTATCATCATGATGATCGTAGGATTTCTGGGAGCGATGTTCCCGGTAGCCGCTTCCCTGACCACAGTGGTATTTGTGGCATGGATGCTGCTTTTCTCGGCGTTTGTCGTCGGATGGTT
>JAJRRK010000105.1 GCA_024279555.1 Campylobacterales bacterium | reverse complement strand
GGTACATCACTACCGGACGATAAGATCAAAGAGATCGTAGACTATATGGTGGGTGCAAGCAAATAGCGATTCACATTTGCTTCACAATAATTAGTGTATAATGGTACTCAAGGTGTAAACCTTTTGTACCTATCAATTCAGATAAAAGGAAACAGAATGAACAGAAGAAACTTTATTGGTTTTGGTGTGTTGGCAATGGCGACACTCCCGGCTACATTGAGCGCATTGAGTGCTATCGACTTTAGAAAAGAGAAGCCGGATGCATGGAAAGCGCATACGGTAGAAGATGCGATCAAGGCACTTTACGGAGACATTAAACCTGAAGCAACAGGTGTAAAAGTCAAAGCACCAAAAGTCGCGAGTAACGGTGGTGCGGTTCCTGTAACGGTCAAATCTGATCTTCAGGCAAAATCTGTAGCTGTACTTCAGAATGTAAACCCTGAGTCACTGGTATGTGTCTATGCCTGTGATGAGAATTCCGTGATTGACTATATGTTCAAAATGAAAATGAAGAAGTCCGGTACGATCACTGCGATCGTTGAAGGTGCTGACGGTAAATTCTACAAGGGTGAGATCTCTCTTGAAGTAGCACTTGGTGGTTGTGAAGGGTAACACCTCCACATTTTTGAAAGTACAGAAAAGATTAAAGGAATATCATGGGTAATATGAAAATCAAAGCAAAAGAGAAGAATGGCGTTGTAAGTGTCAAATGTATGGCGAAGCATGAAATGCTTACATACGATCAGGCAAAGAAAAAAGGTAAAGAGGCGAACTTCATTACGCACATCACTGCAAAAGTAGGTGACAAAGTAGTATTTGATGTCTCTACCAGCCAGTTCTGGTCAAAAAACCCTCAGTGGAAGTTCAAGTTCAAGGGTGCCAAAAAAGGTGATGAACTGACGATCACGTGGACAGACCTCTCCGGTAAGACCGTGACAGAAAGCAAGAAGATCAAGTAGTCTTCTTTCCTCTTTCTTTCGACCCCTGGGGTCGAAGATCCTCTCTATTTTCTTCTTTTTTATTTTCAAATTTTAAATGACTGAACCTACTTCGAACCAATAGGGTTCTACACGTATCAGCGTTGCCTCTTTCCTTCGTTTGAAGTGATCTTCCATATCAAAGTCATCTTTGCCGTATCCTTCTTTGTACTCGTCAATGAAATCCGCATAGATATCTTCTTTCATGGCACTGACCTCATAGGTGATTTTATGATAGATTTTGTTTTTATCGGTGAACGTTTCTCTGCTTTTTTCATTGAGGTTGATGCTGCCATAGCGCTCCTCTTTGGGTTGCGTCATGTTCATCTCAAGATAGGCACGCATGGAGGCGATCATGTGCTCAAGCTGCGGCAGAGGTAGTTTGTCCGGATTGTCGGTGAAAACAGTGGCCTCTTCCATCGTGTATCCCCATCCTCCCTGTACGGGGAGAGTGGCATCAAAAGCAGCTTTGATGACTTCGGCAATGGGTTCTTCGTGGGAGAGTTTTGGGAATGGTGTCATTCAATGCCTCCTGCAGGGTGATCGGTTTTGTGTATGGGGGTATTATATCGGATGGAGGATAAGAGGTGCGTTTGAATATGTGCAGAGAGGAAAGCGGACCTCGGTTAGAGCCCGGCTTCCTGAATCGCCTCTGTTTGCGCATGGGCGATGAGCGGGTCGATGACAAGGTCAAGGTTTCCGTTGTTGACGATGTCATCGAGGGCATAGAGGGTCAGACCGATACGGTGGTCGGTCAAACGGTTTTGAGGGTAGTTGTAGGTACGGATCTTCTCCGAACGATCTCCGGAACCCACCTGAAGTTTTCGCTGTCCAGCTGTTTCGTCCAGCTGCTTTTGAAGTTCTGCTTCATAGACGCGTGCCTTGAGGACTTTCATGGCTTTGTCACGGTTTTTGTGTTGGGATTTTTCATCCTGAATGGTAACGACAATACCGGTAGGGATATGGGTCAGACGTACAGCTGAGTCTGTGGTGTTAACCGACTGGCCGCCACATCCGCTGGAGCGGTAGACGTCCATTTTGATCTCGTTGGGTTTGATGTCGACCTCGACGTCGTCTACTTCCGGGATGACGGCGACAGTAATGGCAGAGGTATGCACACGTCCCTGAGTTTCGGTGTCGGGAACACGCTGGACACGGTGTGTTCCTGCTTCATATTTGAGTCTGGAGTAGACCCCTTCCCCTTTAATCTGGGCGATAAGTTCTTTGTATCCGCCTGCGGTACCATCACTGGTACTGACGATCTCGACTTTCCACCCTTTCTGTTCTGCATAGCGTGAGTACATGCGGAAGACATCGGCGACAAAGAGCGCACTTTCGTCTCCGCCCGCACCGGCGCGTAGCTCGAGGAAAATGTTTTTGTCGTCGTTCTTGTCTTTGGGGATCATGAGGACTTTGATCTCCTCTTCGAGCTTTGGAAGCATGGGCTCGAGTTCGCTCAACTCTTCTTTGGCGAGATCTCCCAGTTCCGGGTCGCCCAGAAGTTCCTTGTTCTCTTCAATGGCCTCGACGGTCTCCAGATAGAGCTTCGCTTTCTCTACGAGTTCATTGAGTCCGGACTGTTCTTTGCTGAGTTCAGTCATTTTGTTGATGTCTGAAGCGATGTCAGGGGAGCTTAGCAGTTTGCTGATCTCGTTATGCCTGTCGATGAATGGTTGAAGTTTTTCTTTGAACATAGGCGTTCTTTGTATTAAATTTTAGGGCACCTCTAATAACCCTGCATACCCATAACGATGCAAGCTTTCGTTCAGGCAAGGCACTCACTTGAAGGACTAGCCGTAGCTAATTCGAAAGTGAGTAACGCCGCATGGGCGAAAGCTTGCATTGCCCGAAGGGTGGGCTTTGCAAACGCGACCTTGCACAAGATGCTTCCTT
>JAJRRK010000104.1 GCA_024279555.1 Campylobacterales bacterium | reverse complement strand
TCTTTATGGCCAGCAAAGCTGTACTTCAACTCTACCCTGTCACTTTCGTCCTTGATCTTGAAACGAATGTTCTTGAGGTTGATGATGAATACAGCCACATCTTCGTGCATACCTCTAATAGTGTCAAACTCATGCGCTGCACCTTCGATCTTCACCGAGATCGGTGCATACCCGATGGATGATCCTAAGATCAAGCGTCTGAGTGGGTGCGCGAGTGTAACAGCATAGCCGCTCTCAAAAGGGTAGGCGATGATCTCTGCACGATTCGCGCTGATCTCGTTCACCTCTACCTCTGTCGGCATAAATGGTGCAACTTTAATTTTTCTCATTAACTAGCCTTTACTACGATTATTTAGAGTATAGCTCAACGATTAGACGTTCTTCCACTGGGATTGCGATTTCATCTCTTTCCGGGATTCTTGTAAAGATACCGAAAAGCTTCTCTTTGTCTACATCAACCCACTCGACCATACCGGTCTGGTTTGTCAACTCGATTGCTCTGAGGATCTGAGGGTTGTTCTTGCTCTTCTCTCTAATCTCGATCTTCTGTCCAGGCTTCACTCTGTATGAAGGGATGTCAACACGTTTGCCGTCAACAAGGACATGACCGTGGTTGACGAACTGTCTTGCCGCCGCTCTTGTCGTTGCAAATCCCATTCTGTAAACCACATTGTCAAGTCTCTGCTCAAGAAGCTGGATCAAAATTGCCCCGGTGTTACCCTCTTTTCTGTTCGCCTCTTTAAAGAGTGCTCTAAACTGCTTTTCGGAAACACCGTACATGAACTTCGCTTTCTGCTTCTCTTGAAGCTGAAGGCCGTATTCGCTGATCTTTGTTCTTCTCTGACCATGCTGTCCAGGAGCGTATGGTCTTTTTTCCAATGCGGATTTTCCGGCAAGTCTACGCTCACCTTTCAACCCGAGATCTACACCAAGTCTTCTTTCTAGTCTTTCTACCGGACCTCTATATCTTGCCATGCTTATACCCTTCTCTTCTTAGGTGGTCTACAACCGTTGTGTGGAAGCGGCGTGATGTCTTTGAGGAATGTAACACGAATTCCTTCAGTCGCACCGATCGCCTTCACCGCTGTATCTCTTCCTGAACCGGGACCTTGCACTTTGATCCCAACTTCTTTGATACCGTGCTCTTTCGCTTTGGTCATTGCATCTGCAACCGCTTCTGTTGCCGCAAACGGTGTGGATTTCTTGGAACCCTTGAAACCGAGCGCTCCCGCAGAGCTCCATGCAATAACATTACCCATTTCGTCTGTGACTGTAATCACGGTATTGTTGAAAGTAGCCGCTACGTATACGACACCTTTAGCAATACTCTTTTTTGCTTTTTTCTTTGCCATACTTCGCTACTCCTTACGCTGCACCGACAGTTTTACGCTTACCTTTACGGGTACGCGCGTTTGTCTTTGTTTTTTGTCCACGAACAGGAAGCCCTCTTCTGTGTCTGAGCCCTCTGTAGTTACCAAGATCCATCAATGCTTTGATATCAAGTGCAACCTTCTTACGAAGATCCCCTTCCACCATCACATGCTCCTGGATATCGTTACGGATCGTTGCCGCTTCCGCATCTGTAAGCTCATGGACTCTCTTGTCGTAGCTGATACCTGTTCTGTCAAGGATTTGTCTTGACGTTGTCAAACCGATACCATAGATGTATGTCAACGCATACTCCATTCTCTTCTTCTGTGGTAAATCAACACCTGCGATACGTGCCATGTTTATCCTTGTCTCTGTTTATGTTTTGGATTTTTACAAATCACGCGTACGATTCCCTTGCGCTTAATGATCTTGCAATCATCGCACATCTTCTTGACTGATGGTCTGACCTTCATGGTGACTCCTCTGAATTTTTGCACCTTCATTTTGCGTGGATGTCCGAGTTTTAGGCATCCAACCCTTGAGTGATCGGTGCGAATCAATCAAAGATTCTTCGCGCAGTTTCCTATACCTATAGTAATAGGGACAGGGATTATACCGAAATGTTTCTTGATTTTTTCTTATAAATTAAGGGGGGCTATTGTAGACCTGATGCTATGCACATCAGCATACCAACTTCATAGGTAGTGGTCGGTAAACCGACCCTACTATTTGTACCTGAATGTAATGCGCCCTTTGTCAAGGCTGTAGGGTGTCAACTCCACTTTTACCTTGTCTCCGGGCAGGATCTTGATGTAGTGCATACGCATTTTACCCGCAATATGACAGAGGATGACATGCCCGTTGTCAAGTTCCACTCTGAATGTTGCATTTGGCAACGCCTCAACTACTTTTCCGTCAATTTCGATTACATCATCTTTTGCCATGTTTCTTCCTTCTTCATCGTTACACTGAAGCCGTTGCTTCTGTCAATATGACCGCTTTACCGTCAACCACTGCGACCTGATGCTCATAATGCGCCGTACGCAACCCGTCTTCACTGACAACCGACCATTGGTCTTCCAACAGTTTGGGTTCCCCGCTCTTTTGGCAGACCATCGGCTCCAGACAGAAGACCATCCCGTTCTTGATCTTAGGCCCTTGATTGGGTTTGCCTTCAAGGTAGTTGGGAATGTTGGGTTCATCATGCGGCTTGGTACCGATGCCGTGACCGCAGTAGTCTCTAAGCGGCACAAATCCTTCACCCGTAATGTAGTCTTCAAGAATTTTTGTCAGCTCCTTGAAGCGCATACCCGGTTTGATGGAATCGATCGCATGATAGAGTGCCCCTTTGGAACACTCTATGAGCTTTTGATCAACCTCTGAGATCTCACCGATCGCCATCGTGATCGCCGCATCACCGAAATAGCCCTCAAGTTTCGTACCGATGTCCAACCCGAGAATGTCGCCCTCTTTAATGACCGTATTATCGGGTACCCCGTGGATACAGACTTCATTGAGCGAGGTACAGACTGAACCTGTAAAGCCATAGAGACCTTTGAAGGAGGGTATTGCTCCCTGTTCACGCACATAGGCGTCACCGAGTGCATCGATCTCTCGAAGTGTCATGCCGGGCTTGATAGTGTTTTGGAGATATTGAAGTGTATTGCCGACGATCTCGCCCGCTCTTTTGAGCTTGGCGATCTCGTCAGGTTTTCTGATAGCAATAGCCATTACAGACCTACATTGCCCAGCGTATCGTACTGGTTCATTGTACGCTGCGCTTCAATTTTACGCATGGTATCAAGTGCGACCTGAACAATGATCAGTACGGAAACCCCACCGAAGTAGAAGCTTGCGCCCATACCCGAAATGATTGCGAACGGTACAGTTGAGATAATGGCAAGATAAAGCGCACCCGACGCTGTCAATCGGCTGGCTACCTCATTGAGGAACTCTTTGGTCTGCTCTCCGGGTCTGACACCCGGGATGAAACCGCCCTGACGCTTGAGGTTGTCTGCGATATCTTTGGCATTGAATGCGATGGACGCATAGAAAAATGCAAAGAACATCACCAGCAGGAAGGTCGCAATATTAAATACGAGACCTCCCGGAGCCAACATATCCGCAATTGCCGTCACATACTTGTTCGTACTTGCCTGAAGCATCGTCAACGGGAACATCAGTACTGCCGATGCGAAGATCGGAGGAATAACACCTGAGAGGTTTACCTTGATCGGGATATAGTTCATCACACGCTTATTCTGATTCTGCATGATCGTTTTACGGGAATAGGAGATCGGCACACGGCGCTCTCCCAGTTCCACATAAATAATAGCCAATACCGTGATCAGCATCACCGCAAGAATCCCCAGTACCAGTAGGAAGTTCATCTCACCTGCGTTGACCGCCCTGATCGTGTTTCCGATCGCAGCAGGCAAGCCCGACACGATACCGGCAAAGATGATCAGTGAGATACCGTTACCGATACCCTTCTGTGTGATCTGCTCACCGATCCACATCAGCAGCATTGTACCTGTCAGCATCGAGAATGTCGTCAATACAGTAAAGAGCATCGGATCGATCATCACCGCACTCTGCCCTGCACGTCCTGTCATACTCTGAAGCCCCATAGAGACACCGATGGCTTGTACTACAGTAATGAAGATGGTGAAGTAACGAATGATCTGCATATATTTCTGCATACCGTCACGTTCTTTTTTCATTTGTCCAAGTGTAGGGAAAGTGGCTGCGAGGAGTTCCATAACGATGGAGGCAGTGATGTAGGGCATGATACCCAGGGAGATGATACTCAAACGTGAAACCGCGTTTCCAGAGAACATATTCATCATCCCAAGGGCGTTGTTGGAGTTGCTATCAAAGAACTCTTTGATAACACCCAGGTCAACACCCGGTGTTGGAATGTAGGCTAAAACTCTGTACGCAAAAAGAAATCCCAATGTGATCAGGATTTTTTGAGTTAAAGCGTTACCCATGATTATTTTCCGCTTGTGGTGACGGCATCATCTTTGATCTTGCTTGCAAGATCTTTGGCCGATGCACCGATGAGTTTGACTCTTTTAACAGTTTTTTGCAATTTGTGAACAGACTTGATACTCTCAAGCGTGATCTCGTCAAGTGCTGCTACCGCTTTGATCTTCTCTACGTTGATCACATACGGCTTCTCTACTTTGGAGGTGAAGCCAATCTTCGGCAGTCTCTTCTGAAGTGGCATCTGACCACCTTCGAAACCTCTTTTCTTACTGTAACCGGATCTTGCTTTCTGACCCTTGTTACCGCGACCTGCTGTCTTACCTGTTCCTGAACCCTGTCCGCGACCTACTCTTTTTCTGTTACGAGTAGAACCGGGTGCGGGTTGTAAGTTATGTAGACCCATACTGTACCCCTTACGCTTTGATTCTGGTAAGTGCCTGAATGGCACATCTTACCAGGTTGTTTGGATTGTTGGAACCGATAGACTTACAGAGTACATCCTGTACACCTGCAAGTTCGAGCACTGGACGCGCAGCACCACCGGCAATAACCCCTGTACCTTCACTCGCCGGTCTAAGCACGATTCTACTTGCGTTGAACTTGTGCTCGATGTCGTGAGCGATGGTGGTTCCTTTGATGTTGACCTTCACAAGGTTCTTGTGAGCGTCATCAACCGCTTTTTTGATCGCATCAGGAACCTCTTTGGCTTTACCAAATCCGTATCCTACTGTACCTTTCTTGTCACCGATAACAACAAGTGCGGTGAATCTGAAACGTCTACCACCCTTGACAACTTTGGTAACACGACCGATATTTACGATGACTTCCTCGAATTCTTTTTCGATTTCTTCATTATGAGTATTGTTTTGCATCATGCTTCCTTAAAACTTGATTCCGGCTTCTCTGAGACCATCTGCGAAGGCAGCGACAACACCGTGATACAGGTAACCGTTTCTGTCAAAGACTACAGTCTCAATATTTTTAGAAGCAAGGTTCTTGGCCATTTCAGCCGCTACTTTCTTCACATCTTCTCTGTTGGCTTTGAGACCAAGCTTGCGTCCGTCAACAGAAGCGAGTGTAGCACCTGCATTGTCGTCGATCGCCTGCGCATAGAAGTGCTTGTTGGACTTGTAGACAGTCAGTCTTGGCAGTTCCGCTGTTCCGAAGATCTTGCCTCTGACTCTCGCTTTTCTCTGAGCGCGAAGTTTATTTTTTCTTTTCTGAATACTTTTTAACATACTGTCGCCCCTTACTTACCAGCTGCTTTACCAGCTTTTCTGATGATCACTTCATCTGTGTACTTCACACCTTTACCTTTGTAAGGCTCTGGCGGTCTGAACGCTCTGATCTCCGCTGCAGCCTGACCGACTGCCTGTTTGTCAGTACCTTTGATGGTAATGATGTTCTTGTCAACCGTGATATCGAGTCCCTCAGGGATCTCATAGTTGATATCGTGTGAGAATCCAAGCTGCAGGTTGAGTGTTTTGCCCTGAACTGCCGCTCTGTAACCGACACCGTTGATCTCAAGGGATTTCATGAATCCTTTGTCAAGACCGATGATGATGTTGTTGAAAAGTGCTCTGTAGGTTCCCCAGTACGCTGCCGACTGCTTGTCGTCACCCTGTCTGATGAATGTTACTTCGTTCCCGTCGATGTTCACACCCACACGTCCGTGAGTCTCAAGTCTCTTCTCAAGATTGCCTTTCTTAGCCACGAGAGTCGTACCGTCGAGAGATACTTCAATACCGCTTGCGACAGTTACTGGTCTTTTTCCTATTCTTGACATTCTTGTCTCCTTACCAAATACTACAGATTACTTCACCGCCGATCCCGCGCTTATACGCTTCGTCGTTGGCAAGTACACCCTGGCTTGTAGAAACAACCAGTGTACCGTAACCGTTTTTGAATGTTCTGATCGCATCCTTGCCCTGGTGAACACGTCTACCGGGCTTGGAGATCTTCTTGATTTCATTGATGACACTCTTTTCGTTGTCATCATACTTCAAGACCACCTTGATGGTCTTTTTGTTACCGTCTTCTTTCACTTTGTAACTCTCGAGGTAGCCTTTTTCAACGAAAATCGCTACGATCGCCTCGATCGTGTTGGAGTGAAGAAGTGTCGTTGTGTCCAATCTTCTTTGCGCAGCATTTCTGATACGAGTCAGAGAATCTGCAATTATATCTGTCATCATCTTTTACTTCTCCTTACCAGCTTGCTTTACGCATACCAGGAATAAGACCTTCATTGGCCATTTTTCTCAAACAAATACGGCACAGACCGAAATCTCTGTAGACAGAGTGTGGTCTTCCGCAGATGTTACATCTTGTATACGCCTGAACAGCGAACTTAGGTTTTCTCTTCTGCTTTGCAATCATTGATTTCTTAGCCATTAGTTTCTCCCTTTAGCGAAAGGCATACCAAGCTTCTCAAGAAGGGTAAATGCCTCTTTGTCATCTTCGGTGCTTGTGACAATAGTGATGTTCATACCGTGCGTCTTGATAATGCTGTCAAAATCAACTTCCGGGAACATCAACTGCTCCTGAAGACCGAAGTTGTAGTTACCGCGACCGTCGAAACCTTTTCTGGGTACACCTCTGAAGTCCTTTACTCTCGGCAGGGCAATAGAGACGAGCTTGTCAAAGAAGTTGTACATGTTCTCTCCTCTGAGCGTTACTCTGATACCAGATGGAGAACCCTCTCTTGCTTTGAATCCTGCAACAGATTTCTTGGCATTGACGATCACCGCTTTCTGCCCGGCGATTAGTGAGATCGTATCTGCCATATTGGCGATGAGCTTGGAGTCACGCCCCTCTTCACCGGCACCCACGGAGATCACGATCTTTTCAAGCTTCGGTGTCTGCATCGGGTTCTTTACGCCGCACTCTTCACGAAGTGCAGGTACGATGTCATTGTACTTTTGCTTCATTCTACTCATAGGATTAACCCTCTACTTTTTTTACGTTGGAGATATGGATAGGCATCTCTTTATTGACAAATCCACCCTCTTTGTTCTGCTCGCTTGGTTTCACGGCTTTCTTCGCCATTTTACAACCTGCAACGATCACAGCATCTTTTTTGGTCAGTACCTGGAGGACTTCTCCGGTCTTACCTTTGTCATCACCAGCGATGATCATGACCTGATCACCCTTTTTGATCTTGAATTTCTTCGCCATTACCATACCTCCGGTGCAAGAGAAACAATTTTCATGAATCCCGCATATCTTGTTTCACGACTGACAGGGCCAAAGATACGTGTACCGATAGGCTCCTTCTTGTCATCAATAATTACCGCAGCATTGTCATCGAATCTGATCAGTGATCCGTTCTCTCTCTGGATCTCTTTCTTCGTTCTGACAACGACTGCCTTGACAACCTTACCTTTTTTGACTTTTCCGGTAGGAAGCGCTTTCTTTACAGAAGCAACAATCACGTCACCAACAGAAGCGTATCTTCTTTTTGATCCGCCGAGGACCTTGATACACATGATCTCTTTTGCTCCGGAGTTGTCCGCAACATTCAGTCTAGTAAATCCCTGGATCATTACACTTCTCCTCTCTTCACGATCTCAAGAAGTCTGAAGCTCTTTGTCTTGGAGAGTGGTCTGCACTCGATCGCAGTGATCGTATCTCCGACATTGACATCGTTCTTCTCGTCGTGAACCAGATATTTCTTAAATCTCTTTACTGTCTTGTGATATCTTGGGTGGAGAACACGTCTCTCGACCAGTACGGTCGCCGTCTTGTCCCCAGCCTTCTTAATCACAGTACCTGTTATTTGTCTTTTTGGCATCGATGACCCCTTACTTCGATCTTGCAGCAGTCAATGCTGTCTGGATTCTGGCGATATCTTTCTTCGCCGTTCTCAACTCTGAAGTGTTTGTCAACTGCATAGTCTTCAGCTTTGCATTGAGTGTAAACAGTTCAAGCTTCTTCTCTTTGAGCATCGCTTCAAGTTCCGCAACGCTTTTGTCTTTGATATCAATATATTTCATTACTGTCCTTTGAAGTGATGATTTTACACTTGAATGGCAGTTTATGGATCGCCAGTGTCAATGCCGCTCTTGCGAGAGACTCTTCAACACCTGCCATTTCGAAAATGATACGACCAGGCTTGATGTTCATGACCCATCTGTCAACGGCACCCTTACCTTTACCCATTCTTGTTTCAAGCGGCTTGGCAGTCAGAGGCTTGTCCGGGAATACACGGATCCATGTCTTACCTGTTCTGCTGATCTTTCTTGTCATCGTGATACGTGCCGCTTCGATCTGGCGAGAGTCGATACGACCGGCTTCAACCGCTTTGATAGCGATATCACCGAACTCGATCTTGTTCCCACGGAAGGATTTACCGCGGTTACGACCCTTCTGCTGCTTTCTCCATTTGGTTCTTTTAGGCATCAACATGATTATTCACCTCTTTTTCTGGATGGTCTTCTGCCACCCTTTTTCTCTTCTTTTGGCTCAGCCTGGATTCCTTTGGCAAGGACTTCCCCTTTGAAGATCCATACTTTGATCCCGATGATCCCGTATGTGGTTTGTGCTTCCGCAAAACCGTAGTCGATCTTCGCTCTGAGCGTATGCAGAGGAACACGTCCCTCGAGGTACCACTCGGTTCTTGCCATTTCAGCACCGCCAAGTCTTCCTGCTACAGAGACTTTAATCCCTTTTGCACCGGACTTGAGTGCACCCTGAATCGCTTTTTTCATGGCACGGCGGAATGCAACACGACGCTCAAGCTGTGTCGCAATGTTCTCCGCAACCAGTTGTGCAGAGGCCTGAGGACGCTTCTCTTCTTTGATGTTGATCGCAACATCTTTTCCGAGCATTTTTGTCAGTGTCGTTTTGAGTTTTTCAATATCCGCACCTTTTTTCCCGATGATGATACCCGGGCGTGCCGTGATAATGTTGATTCTCAGCTTCTTGACGGTTCTCTCAATGATGATATTGGAAACACCTGCATAGAAAAGCTCTTTTTTCAGGAACTTTCTGATCTTGTGATCTTCAGCAATGAAATCAGCCGCTCTCGTTTTAGCAGGGAACCATCTTGACTCCCAGTTTCTGTTGATCCCAAGTCTAAGACCTATCGGATTGACTTTCTGACCCATATTATGCGTCCTCCCCATCTTTTTTCGCTGGACCAACTTCTACAAGAATGTGTGCTGTTGGTTTAATGATTCTAGACGCAGTACCTCTTGCTCTAGGTCTCCATCTTTTCATGACTGCCGCTTTGTCCACTCTACAGGAAGTGATCTCCACTTCTTCGGGCTCATAATCACCGTTTGCAACCGCAGAAGCGATC
>JAJRRK010000103.1 GCA_024279555.1 Campylobacterales bacterium | reverse complement strand
TAGGGTCGGTGATGAGCTGCTCAAGCGCATCATCACCGATGTGAAAGCCAGAGGCATTCGCTGGCTGGCGTGTGAAATGGGGTATGATCAAAAGCGACCCATTGCAGATTTCGTTAAGGAAATTGGGGTACAATCCATTGACTTCTACAAAGATCTGGCAGGACATGATCGTGGATTTGTGATCGACTTTGGTACGGAGAAGGTGAAATGACAGCACTCATTCAGCGTGTCTCAAGTTCCTATGTCAAGATTGAGACAGAAGAGGTCGCCGCTATCGGCAAAGGGTACAACATTTTACTTGGTGTCATGCAGGATGACACGGAAGTAGACATCGAGAAGCTTGTCAACAAGATCGTCAAGCTGCGTATCTTTCCCAATGAGGCGGGAAAAATGGATAATAATATTGTCGATGTTGGAGGAGAGGTACTGGTTGTGTCACAGTTTACCCTTGCTGCCAATCTCAAGCGCGGGACACGGCCTGATTTCAATCGTGCCATGAAGCCTGATGAAGCCAACAGGCTTTATGAACTTTTCAAAGAGAAGTTGGGTGTGTTCGTACCTGTGCAGAGTGGTGTGTTTGGGGCGATGATGGAGGTGGGGATTGTCAATGATGGTCCGGTGACGATTATTGTCGATAGTCGTCAACTTTAACAAAATGAATTTTGTTTGCTACTTTTTCTAAAAAAGTAGCGAAAAAATCGTTACTTTTACAATTGTGCGGACGATGCTCTCAGCGCCTTGCTTCGCAAATATGGGCGCTTTCACATCTGCACAAAAAGTGTAAAAGTAACAAAAAATATGATAGGAAATATATAATGAAACGAAATTTTAGAATTGCAACGATGATCTATCTCTTACTGTTGACAGCAACATTGGGAGCAGGGCTGTTTGCGGGCATTGTAGTAGCACCTGTGACCTTCCATACCGAGCAGTGGCTGGGGAGTGAGGTATTAAGCCATTTTCAAGAGGGTCTTATCATGACGCAGAACTTTGTGAAGCTCTCCTACCTTGTCGATGCTACGGTAATTGCTGTAGCATTATATGAAGGGTATAAATACAAGAAGTTCGAGCGAGATACCATCACACAGGTAGCAACCTTTTTTGTCATTGCAACAGGTTTGATGTTTGGACACTACTATCTACCCGATATCCTGACCATGCAGCTGGCAGGAGAAGAGATGACCAAGTCTGCTGTATTTGTCGCCACCCATAAAGGCAGCGAGATCAACTTCAAGATCTTCTCTTTGGCGTTATTGGTACTCATTGTACGTAATATGCAGAAAGCATGCAAGTGATACACATGGTGCATCAAGTGAAGAGTGAAGCGTAGGGTCGGTTTACCGACCACATAAAAGGATAGATCAGTGTCGACACACCCTTTTGAACCCATTGTATTCAACGATACCAAGACGCTGATACTCGGCTCATTCCCCAGCATCAAGTCATTTGAAAACGACTTCTACTATGCCCATCCTCGCAATCAGTTCTGGAAGATACTCGAAGCGGTGACAGGGTACCCTGTCAACAATAAAGATCAGAAGATATGGCTGCTCAAAGCGTGCAAACTGGGGCTGTGGGACATGATCGCCTCCTGCCGGCGTGACAATTCGCTTGACAGTTCGCTTGAAGATGAGGTGGTCAATGATATTCCTGCGCTTTTGGAAGCGTATCCGACCATTGACAGACTCGCTTTTACAGGCAAAAAGGCACAGGCACTTTTTGAAAAGCATTTTGGGCATCTCGATGTGGAACGTATCTATCTACCGTCCCCCTCACCGGCATATGCCGCCATGAGTTTTGAGGAGAAAGTAGTGCAATACAAAGAGAAATTAAAAATTGAAGATTGAAAATGAAGAACCGAAATATCAATAAAAGTATTTCGAAAGAAATGCATACTGACACTGTTCACTATTCACTATTCACTATTCATTCTATTGCAACGGAGTTGCAATAATGGTTTGGGCGATTGGAGATATTCAGGGCTGTTTTGGTGCGTTTCAAACGTTGCTGCAAAAGATACAGTTTGATCCCCGTTACGATACCTTATGGCTGGCAGGGGATGTGGTTAACCGGGGTGATGGTTCACTTGAGACGCTGGAGTATCTTTACAGCATTAAAGATGCCGTCCATATGGTACTGGGAAATCATGATATCACACTGATCGCCGCTTACTACGGTATTAAAAAATCTAATCCGACTATCGACCCGATATTGCAGTCTCCAAGAGCAGAGGAGCTGATAGAATGGCTTAGGTCACAGAAATTCCTGCATACGGACTTCAAGTTGGGGTACTGTATGGCGCATGCAGGCATCTCTCCCGAATTTGACCTTGGCATGGCGATGGAATATGCCAAACGCATCGAGTCCAAGCTGCAGAGTGCGGATGCTCCCACTTGGCTCAAAAGAATGTTCAAAGAGGGATCTGATCGTTTCGACCGTAACGCATCATCTGAAGACATAGACCGATATATCATCAGCAGCTTTACCCGTATGCGTTACTGTTACAAGGACCGAAGGCTCGATTTCAAACAAAAAGGGGCACCCACAGAAGCAGTAAGGGCCAAAGGGATGAAACCCTGGTTCGAGTGTGAGAACCGAAAAGAGATAGAGCTCAAGATCGTTTTTGGGCACTGGTCGACACTGGGGTTCTATGAGAATGAGCATGTGTTGGCACTCGATACAGGATGTCTATGGGGCGGTCAATTGACCGCTGCACGGCTGGATCTTTCCAAACCGAGGATCGTGCAGTATGACTGCCAAGGGTGTATGAAACCGGGAGAGGATTAGTCCTCGACCACATGTCCGACGAACTTGGACATATTGTCCAGGATCTTCCCGCCTTTTCGAAAACCGACTGCACAGGCTTCATAAGCATAGAATACACCTGCCTGATAGCTGTTCCCCTCATTGTCTTCTGGTAGTTGGACATACTCCTGATACACCATTTTGTGATTGTCATACTCTCCGCTGTCGCCTTCAAGAAGCGTACCATTCTCATCGAGAATGCGTACACTCTCTCCCTCCCTGCCAAATACAGGCTTTTGTACCTGTTTTCCTGATGCCAGTGGCTCAAAGGCAGCTTCGAGCAGTAATGGATGGTCCGGATAGAGCTGCCAAAGGATTGCCAGCAGACCTTTGCTTTGAAAGAGCAGGGTGTAGGCAGGGTTGAAGATGATCGCTTTTTGGTTCTTGACGATCTGCGTCAGTAGCATGGCAAGATCGGACTCCTCAAGGGCAATGTCCTCCCATGGGATGAGTTTGAACCAGAGTTCATACTGCTCATCGTTATAGAATATCCCCTCTTCACCACTGAATGCCACTTCGTCGATGTAGGCAAACTCGGTATGGTATCCTGCTTCGGTGGCGATGTGCTGAAGCAGTCTGACTGTATTCTCCTCTTCGCTGTTGCCGCGGATGGAGGTAAAGAGGAACTTCCACCCCTCATAGCGCTCCTCAAAAGTAGAAACATCCTCCTCAAGAGTGACAAGGCGTTTAAAATTGTCAAGCAGCGCTTCATAGAGTCCGTTGAACTGGGCTGTCTCCTCCATGTCGTTCTGCTTGAGTATTGCCCATTGGACAATAGCGGTCTCAAAAAGAGCGGTAGGGGTGTCTGCATTGAACTCCAACAGTTTGATGGGTTTTCCGTCAATACCTCCGGCAAGATCGAAACGGCCGTAGAGATGCCAGTGAATATCGTTTTCCCAGCTCTCCTTGATGAGTTCTACAAGGTTGAAAGGGATACCTATCTCATGAAACAGATCGTTGTCTATGACAAATTGAGCCGCTTCAACAAACATGTCATAAAGCGTATTTCCCGCCTCATAATAGGCTTCTGCCTCTGCTTCGCTCAAGACAACAAGGCGGTCGGAGACATAGGGGGTATCGTCACGGTCGGTATGCCATACAAAGCCCAGCGATTCAAGATATTCTGTACTGAGCGGTTTGGTCTGTAAGAGTTTGACCATATCAACCGCCGAAGAAGCCGCCGCTGCGACCAAATGATTTTTTGCCGCCGAAGAAGCCGCTTCGTTTAGTGCTGCTCATACTTTTTCTCGGTTTGTTGAAGCTGTTTTTACTTCTTTGGTAGGTCTGTGGTGATTTATAACCTGCTTTACGGTTATTTTGGTAGTTCTGGTTGCCAAAGAGCTTATTTCCAATCCATGAGCCGATCATAGCACCGGCGATACTCGAAAGCAGTACAGAGCCCAGCCCCATCCCTTCGGAGACTTGTGGATTCTCCTGTGTCAAAGGCGAAGTCCCTGCATCGATTTTGGCTGCTTCTTCTTTAACCAGTCTGTCCATCTCCTCTTTCGTCAAAACACGTTCTGTTCCATCAAGCTCCTTGAGAACAATGCGTGTCTCGTCAGCAGGGAACTCGTCCTTGATTTTGTATTTGCCAGGTGCCGTCTCTTCGATGATGACAAACGCCCCTTTGAGCTGAGACATCTCCTGTGTCTGTTTCTGTTCACAGCCAGTGAGACCTGTAGCAAGTATGACTGCTACACCGGAAGCTGTAATCATTGAGAGTGTTTTAATATATTTCATATTGGATCCTTATGAAAAAATGATGTGTATGATAGCGTATTTTTGTTATGAAAGAGGGGATAAACAAAGGCAGGCATCATTGGGCAGAATGCCCAATGAAAGGGAGGAGTATGTGGTTTAGTCCATTTGCTTTCTGAGGAAAGTAGGGACATCGAGGATATCCTCATGGTCGCCGTCGTAACCGCCTACCACCTTGCGTCCTGCAAGTGTATTGATCGTATTGACTGAAGATGTGCCTTCACTCATGAGTGTGGTCTGTTTTTTGATTGTAGTCGGTTCTGGGATAGCGTTTTTGTCCTCAAAACCTGTTGCAATGATGGTGATCTTCACTTCATCGATCTCCATGTTTGGATCGGTAGTGGTACCGAAGATAACCGATGCATCCTCATCAGCACTCTCTTCAACGATGCTCATTGCCTCACCGATCTCCATAATCGGATAATCAGGGTGAATATCAAAGTGTACCAGTACCCCCATTGCACCGTCGATGCTGATGTTGTCAAGCAGTGGAGACTCGATTGCCGCTTTGGCAGCATCGTATGCTGCATTGGTACCACAGCTGTATCCTGTACCCATCAGTGCCAGCCCTCTGTGGCTCATAACGGTTTTCACATCGGCAAAGTCAAGGTTGATGTCATTCTCTCCGTGAGAGAGAATCACCTTGGAGATACCACCTACCGCCTGTGCCAAGATGTCGTCGACCATACGGAAACTCTCTTTTATACCGAGATTTTTCTCAACGATAGAGAGAAGTTTTTCATTCGGTACAACGATGATAGAATCACTTTCACGCTTGAGCTCTTCAAGACCCTCTTTTGCCAGTTTGGTTCGCTTGCGTCCTTCGAACTTGAAAGGGCTGGTGACGATGGAAACGGTCAGAGCCCCGACCTCTTTGGCTGCCTGAGCGATGATCGGTGCTGCACCGGTTCCTGTACCTCCGCCAAGCCCGGCAGAGATGAATACGATATCGGAACCTTCCAGCATTGCTTTGATGTCTTCAAAACTTTCAAGTGCCGCTTCACGCCCTTTCTCAGGAACCATTCCTGCACCCAGTCCGCGTGTTGCGTTCAGACCCAGCTGCATTTTGTACGGTGCCAGAGAACTCTCAAGTGCCTGTGCATCGGTATTGGCTACGATGAGGTCAATACTGTTGATTCCTTCCTGGATCATGTGGTTGATCATGTTTCCACCACCACCACCAACACCGATTGCTTTAATCTTCGCACCGTTTGTATGACACTTTGCTTCTACGATATCTATTTCGAACTCTTCCATTTTCTTCCCCCTTTTTGTGATGTATATATGTATGCTTTCATATTAAAAAAGCTGCTTTGCCCAGTTTGTGAGCTTTTTGAACGCACCGCTCTTCTCTGCATTGGGATCAGGCAGGTCATCAAATACGATAGTTGATGGCTCATCCTCATCTTTCTGCAGCTCCGGTTTGTTCTGTACCGGTGCTGCTTTTGGCTCATGGTCATCCTCCAGTCGGATATCGTCCAGATTGTCTGTCTGTACCGATTTGGAGTGGAGCATCTCATTATTGAAGTTGATCTCATATTGTGTATTTTTGCCTGCCCGGTAGAGTAGAAGACCGACGACCGTTGCATAGGCAGGGTCTTTCAGCTCATCGAAGAGACCTTCTATCTCCATCGGTCTGGCGATACGTACGGGCATGGCAGGGAAGATGGACTGTGCCAGTTCCCTAATCCCTTTGAGCTTTGTCATCCCTCCGGTCAGGATGATCCCCGCACCGATCTGCTCTTTGAGCGCGGATTTCTCCAGTGACTTTGCAAGTATCATCAGTGCCTCTTCAACCCGTGCGAAGATGACGGAGTGGACGATCTCCAGAGAAACACCGTTACGGTTCTCTTCGTCACCGATGATCGGGAGTTCGATCACTTCATTGCTTGTCTCTATGAGGTTCCCATGTCGTATCTTGACATTCTCGGCAACTTGAAGCGGTGTGTGCAGCGCCATAGAGAGATCGTTGGTGATATGGTTGGAACCGACACCGAGGAAGTCGTTGTAGCGGATGGAATTGCCCACATGCACAACAAGATTGCTTGTCTGTCCCCCCAGATCGATGACTGCGACACCAAGCTCCTTCTCATCCTCATCCATGACGGCGATCGCCGAAGCATAACCGCTCAATACGATACCGTCGATCTCCACACCGGCAGAGCGAACGGCTTTTTTGAGGTTGGAAAGGTTCGACTTTTGTGTCATAATGATATTGACATCCACTTCCATACGGCTGGCGTTCATACCGAAAGGGTCTTCTATGAAGTCCTGATCGTCTACTCTGAAGTTGTAGGGGAGTACATGGATCACTTCATATTCATTGGGAATGTTAGCATTGTAAAGTGCCGTCTGCATGACACGGTTGATCTCTTTTATGGAGATATCTTTGTGCGGGATATTGACGATCCCTGTGGAGTTGAGGCTCTTTGCATAGGCATTGGAGATGGAGACGGTGGCTGAAGTGATGTTGCTGCCCGCGATACGCTTGGCATCGTTGATCGCCTTCTTGATGGACTTGGAGGCAAGTTCGATATTGGTAATGGCACCTTTTTTGATCCCCTGGGATTTCGCAATACCGTGCCCGAGTACCTGAACTTTTTCGTCTGCAATTTCAGCTATGATCGCACAGATTTTCGTAGAGCCGATATCTATAGCTAAAACTGTATCACTCAATTTGTGAGTCCTCCCATGTAGACTTCTGTAGGATATTTGGCATCCAGGCTCTTGATAAGGTTGGATTCAAATACTCTCTGTTTGATTGTGTTTACGGTTTTTGTGACAAGAGCTGTCTGCTCCTTGTCCAGAGGCAGGTGCTTTTGCGCCATAATGGCGTAAACTACAACTTTATTCGATACACTAATAATACCTTTTTCTTTTGAAGATGTAAAGAGTTTTTGTAAAAATTGTAAACTTTCTTGTGAATTTAGTGTTTCGAGGTTGTCAAATTTACCCAGACTCATGAAATCAGACTCTGTTGCATTGAGATCTTCGATCTGTCCAAGTGTCGTTTCTGCCAGTGACAACAGTGCCTCTTTTCGGGCTTGGGTTTCATAAAGAGTAGTCACCATCGGCTTTGCCTGCTCAAAGTTCATTACCTTCGGCTGTGTAACAGTAACGATCTTGACAGTAGCATATCTATCCTTGACAACTTTTGGTTTGAGAATCTCTCCACTCTCTTTTTGTTGT
>JAJRRK010000102.1 GCA_024279555.1 Campylobacterales bacterium | reverse complement strand
AATGAAAAGGAGAAAAAATGGAAGTAACATATATGGCACTGGTACTGGCAGCGCTACTACTTTTGGTGTGGGTCGCCAAGACGATCAACAGACGAAGTGAAGAGAACTATGGCTATACGCCCATAAGTTTTGCGACGATCTCGCTGGCGATGATACCCTATGCGCTTCTTATCGCGGGATTCTTCATTTTCACCAATGACCCTTCAAATCAGATGATGTCCGTCATTCTGGGGGCAGCAGCCGTCATGGGACTCTTCTGGTGGATAGAACGGCACAGCTCCTTTGCTGTGGCATTGGGCTCAATAGTGGTCCTGATGATATCGGGCATATTGATGCTGGTCTTCATCATACTGCTTTCAGGACGGGATGGGGATACCTACTATTATGATGATTGATGCAGCGATGGTAAAGAGCATTTTGTTGTATGTAGACAAAAACAATATCGCTGTACACAACTTTGGGTTAAACACATCAATACTCTGAAGCGAAAAAAAATTTCGCCTTCCCCGATATACTCTCCCAAAAGAAGGAGGATATATGAAGCATACACTGAAAGAACTACTCAAAAGAGCGAAACGCTATTTGCGAAAGAACTGGGTCTACCTGCTGGTGGTCTTTCCGCTTGGTATCGACATGGGGCACTATTTTACCGCGCTGAAAGCTTATGACGCAGAGCCTGAGGTCAAGCTCTACCGGCAGTTGAGCGAGACACTTGCCTCTGCGGAAGAGAACCGTTCTGTCTCGCGGGTGGAGATGACCGTACTTCTGGAAAGGGTCAGCCCCTCCGGTATGGTCTATGTGGTCAAAGAGGGTGCGCAGAACTATGCACTCCTTGCCAAAGAGGGCAATGCCACTCTGGTGACCGAGCATATACCCTCCATGTCGGCTACGACCACACTTTCAGCCAAACTCCTTGAGAAGGGGGTGCCTTACCTCTGGGTCGAAGAGCCTGCCAAACCCGAACCTTTTGTAGCAAGACTCTTCTCTCGCGGTGCCCTGAGCCTTATGCTTTTGGCTGCTTTCACCTACCTTTTCATGCACAGTATGGGGGTGCAGCTTTTCGAAAGAAGATTCGGCGTTTTGGAACCTGACGAGATCGAAGGCGATCTCTCCGACCTGGTGGGATATGAGGATATCAAGTCCGAAGTACGGCAGCTTGGGGAGATCATCTCGAAGCAGGAGAAGTACGAGGCTTACGGTATAGAAGGGACATTCAATATCCTTTTCAGCGGCAAGGCCGGGACGGGAAAGTCACGCTTTGCACGCTACCTTGCCAAAGAACTGGAAATACCCATGGTCACCGCCACGGGAAGCTTAGATGAGATCTATGTGGGATCGGGTGCGAAGAAGATACGCGCGCTCTTCAAAGAAGCACATACCCTCGCGGAGAGTTCTGAGAAAAAAAGCTGCCTTCTTTTCATAGACGAGGGAGAGAAACTGCTTCGTGCCAGAGGGCGCAGCAGTGCGGACTCAAAGTGGGAGGACGATACCGCCAACGAACTGCTCGCCCATCTTGACGGTGTGGAAAAAGAGGGCGAACACAACATCATCGTCATCCTCGCTTCGAACTTCCACAGCCATAGTCTGAAGATGGACCCTGCCATGCTCAGGCGTTTCAACAAAAAAATCCATTTCCGTCTCCCCAATCTTGCAGAGCGTGAGGCCATACTGCTCCACTACCTTGAAAGGGTGGAGAGGAAAGAGGCGGACATAGAGAGCCGCTACCTTGCAAAGGTCATGTCGGGGATGAGCCCTGCGATGATAGAAGCAGTGGTGCAGGAGTCGGCTCTGCTTGCGCTTCGCAGCGATCTGCCTGTCAATACGAAAATGCTGATGCAGGCTTTTGAGCAGAGTGTCATCGGACGCAGCAGCAGGGCGCTGACAGAGGGAGAACAGAAGCTCAGGGAGCAGGTCGTCACCCATGAACTCGGGCATTTCCTCATAGAGTACCACCGGGCAGTGATACACTGTAACGGGGACCGCAGGAAGGCAAAAGAGGAGACCCGTATTTTGAAGATCTCTTCGGAAAGTGTGGAGCAGATGGGGGCGCTCGGCTTCGCTATGAGAGAGGAGGGTGATGAAATGCTCCTGCGCAGTGTGGATGACCTGGAATGGGAGATACGCCAGCTCTACGGAGGCCTTGCGGCAGAGCAGATGGTCTATGGCAAACAAGGGGTGAGTACCGGGGCGGCGAACGACATAGAGAAGGCCACAATGCTTTTACAGCATATGATCAATCAGAACAATGTCTACGGCAGCGCGAAACTCAACTACGAACTTCTCGGTATGGATGAACAGCGTGCACAAATGCTGGAGAAACATGCGGAGGAGCTCTTCAACGAGAGTCTGGAGATCATCGGGAAATACGAAGGGCTGCTCACTTACCTCTCCATCGTACTGCTCGAAGCATGGAGCCTGGACAAGGAGGAGCTCTTTGATGCCATTGCCGAATATGTGCAAGAGAGTGTCCTTCCTCTGTAACGAAATAATTTTTCGCAAGTTCGGCTATAGTACGAAAGCAGTCGTCGGCTGCACGGATGATGCGTTGGTCACGGACCTGAATGAAACATAGAAAAAGGAAGTACAAATGGAAGAAAAGAGAACAACAGCAGTACGAAACTTCGGGAACCCCTTCTCGTTCAGGGGACGCAGCGGAAGAGGGGACTTTCTGCTCTACGGTATACTTGCGACATATGCCCTGCTGGCTGCAGGGGTCTACCTGACGATGCAAACAGAGAATCCGATATTTTTCTATGTATCGCTCCTTGTAGGGCTTGTGGTGGGGCTTGCTGCAACAGTGAGGCGGACAAGAGACAGGGAGGAGAGTGTTTTTTTCGTTCTTCTTCTGTCGATGTTCCCCTATATCAATATCATCGTTATGTTCTACCTTCTCCTGGCACCGGGTAGAGAAACCGCCGGGCTTGTGACATCAGAGGCGGACAAAGAGGTTTCCATGGAGGCTTCGGGGGATCCGCAGGTATGAAGACGGTTAAAAGTGCGGACTTGGAATATCTTGTCCCTGATGAGAAAAAGCAGGTGCCCATTACGCTTGCCGATAAGGTCACGGAGATAGTCAGTTACTATGACATCATGAATTTTCAAGACAGGGATCTGGAAGACAATGAGTACGACATTGAAGTGAACATCATTCTTTACCGACTCGGCAAAGTGAACGATCTCAAGGAGCTGCAGTGGATGATCCATGATGTCTTTGTCTCCTGTTTTAGTGATGACCCCCAAAGACAAAGCGGTGACCGGTGTTTCAGGTACATGGCAGAGGAGATATGGGAGGTCTGGCAGGAAGAGATAGAACGTCTCGGACTTGCAAAATCCCAAAGGATATTCGGCAGGAAGTGATGGCAGCAGGAGAGTTGACGAAATAAAATTTCGTATGTAGCGGTAAAATGCAACAGCTTCAGAAAGAGCAAAAAGATCAACAAAAGGAATACAATGAACTACAACAATATACGAACAGCATTGAAAATAGCAGCAATGGGTACAGTGGCGTTTGGTCTGAACGGATGCTTTGAAAGCCAGGAAGCGCCTTCCTGCTCTGATGGACGTGTTACCGAGATGGTACAGCAGATCTATGCCGACCATATGAAGAGTGCGGGAGGGGAAAATATATTTGCGCAGGTCTTCCTTGCCGCCGCTCCGGGACGGATCGCCAAAATAGATGTTGCCAGGGCGGTTGCCTATGATGAGAAACTGAAGCTGCGAAGCTGCAAGGCCGAAGCGACCTTTGAGAACAATGCCACCAGCCCCATCGAATATACGGTACAGCTTGACGAGAAAGACCCCGAACAGATGTACATAGAACTGAAACTCGATTTTCTCGAACAGCTCATGCAGCAGGGGATGATGCAGCAGTTCATGAATAAGATGAAATAGGTGATCTGTTTTGGTTAGTACACATTAGATCACGCCAATTCCAACAATAAGTGCAATTTCTGAAGAGATAACGCAAAAGAGAGGGTTAACCAATCATACGGTTATCCTTTTTTTCACGACAAAAACAGGAATGCACTATGAAATACAAACAGTTAACCCTCAAGAAAAGATACCATGACCAAAGGGAATCCACACTTGCACTATTTCTCTTTATT
>JAJRRK010000101.1 GCA_024279555.1 Campylobacterales bacterium | reverse complement strand
GTGCATGCCAGTGCAGACGGTTCCTATGCGGACTTTCTGGTGACACCAGCCCCCGGTTCCATCAATCCTGTGAGTCAGAAAGTGATCGATGAGGGCTTGAACTTCGTTCAGATGAAAGGGAATGAAACCTTTAAGCTTGCAGTCAAAACTCTGACAAAAGATGTCAAGGAGATCTTGGAGAAAAACGAGATCGCTTCGGAAGATATCCCTCACTTCATACCCCATCAAGCCAACTACCGCATCATCAAAGCGGTAGGTGATGCCTTGAAGATGCGTGAGGATCAGGTGGTGCTGACCGTACACAAATACGGCAATACTTCTGCAGCTTCCATTCCTATGGCGATCAATGACATTTGGGAGTCTGGCAGACTGAAGCAGGGTGAGTTAATGTTGCTTGACACCTTTGGTGGAGGGTTGACATGGGCGTCTGCATTATTACCGTTTGCGGGAAGTGCAAATACTGATTTGAAAAACGCGTAGGATCGGTTTACCGACCTTTTCCTATGCACACAAATAATGGTCGGTAAACCGACCCTATGGGGAAGAGTGTCTTGAAAGTTGGATTTATCGGTGATATTGTAGGTAAACCGGGTCGTCTCATCATAAAAGAAAATCTGTCAAAGCTTCGAGAGCAATATGCCCTTGATCTTGTTATTGCCAATGCGGAGAATGCTTCGCACGGTTTTGGATTGACACTGAAGAATTGTGAGGAACTGTTGGGGTACGGCATTGATGTGATGACCGGAGGTAATCACAGCTTTGATAAAAAAGAGATATTTGAACTCTTCAAGACCCATCCGGTGATCCGCCCTTTGAACTACCCTGAAGCGGCACCTGGTAAGGGAATCTATCGTACCACTGTAGGTGAGACGAAAGTCGCTGTGGTAAATTTGATGGGGCATTACACCATGCCGATGGTCGATAACCCCTTTACCAAGATCGCACCGGTAGTGACTTCACTAAAAGCAGAGGGAATTAACCATATCATTGTCGATATGCATGCCGAGGCAAGTGCCGAGAAAAATACACTTTTGCATCTTTTTAGCGAGGATCTCTCTGCCATTTTAGGGACACACACCCATGTAGGTACCGATGACTTGCAAGTGACAAATGGCTGCTGCTATGTGACCGATGTAGGGATGACAGGCTGCCGTGACGGGGTGATCGGTATGGACAAAGAGGTGCCGATGCGCCGTTTTTTGACCGGCATAGGTGGACACCATGATATCCCTGATACCTGCAAAGCGATCTTTCAGATGGTGATGTTCGAGCTGGATGAGAATGGTCGCTGTGTGGGGGCGGAGAAGATTAAAATTTATGACGAAGTTTCAAAGGTCATTACACCTGCTTGGATAGAAAAGTAATATCTTAACCGTCATTCCCGTGAAAACGGGAATCTAAGATTTCCGGGACAAACCCGGGGATGACAGTATATTATACGTTTTTCTTGATCCGCACTTTCTTGGGTGAAAAGAGATCCATCGCTGCTTTGATCATCGGTTCTTCAAGCAGCGTGGAGGGGTCCTTCTCTTTGGCTGCCTCCGTATCGCCTGCGTCAGGGGCGATACAGGAGCTTTTCATCTCCACTTCTTCGATCATTGAACCGCTGTCGGCATCGGAGTGTGGCACTGCTTGGTTTGTGGTGTTGGGGGATTGTGTTGGTTGTTTTGGTCGGTGAACCGACCCTACGGTTTGCTCGCTGCTAGCTGTTAGGGCTTTTTTTTTAGCGATATTCTTGATCTTGGTCTCCAGACCAAAGATCTCTTTGACAAACATATTGATGATGCCCCAGTGCTTGATGAGCATTTTTTTCTCTTCCTCTTCGGCAATAGACTCCCATGTGAGAAGATTTGCTTCAAAGCTAACAAAGGTGATGTTACGCTCGAAGCAGCTGCCGAGGTCATAGTCTCGATCATAAATCTTTTTGACGAGGGTGTCAAAGAGGGTAGTGTTGAGCGTTGAGTGCTGAGTATTGAGAGGCGGAACTGTGTTGCCGGTTTCTTTATTGTTGTCTGTGTTTGTCAGTACAGGTGCTTCTTTTGTAGAGACTGTTGTAGCAGATTCGGTTTGCGGGGCCGCTGCCGGTTCTTGGGTCGGTGAAGATGTTTCCTCAACCGAGGGGGTTGGAGTGGGGACACTCTGATTTATGGTATCTTCGTTCTTTGGCAAGGTCTCTTGATGTTCCTCTTTCTCAACACTCGGCGCTAAACGCTCATCGCTCTGTGTCTTTGACGGAATCTCAGGTGCCAAAATCTCCTCTTCGGTAATGGTAATCACCTCTTTGGGGGTGGAGAGATCCGGTGCGGGGGTGGTGACGACGATCTCGCTGACCTCTACCCCTTTGAGTTCCTGCTCCAGTCCTCTGATCATCGCGTCTATATCTTTGATCTGGAGGGCTTCGACCATTTTAAAAAGAGACAACGAAAGTACGAATTCACCGTCGCTTCCAAGTGATAGAAGAGTTTTTGCCTCAGCAATGATACGGAAGAAGCGTTCGATAATCATAGCGCTCAGCTTGCCGCTGCCGTTGAGCAGGAGGCTTTTAAGATAGAGGGTAAGCTCATCGAGGATCATCTCCGCTTCATAGTCTGCTGCTTCACGGATAAAGCCAAGTAAGCCATCGGTATTTTTGTTGATGATGTCTGTCAGCAGTTTTTCAAGCATACTCGGTTCGATAATACCGAGCATTCCCGTGACCGTTGCCACATCGACGAAGTTCTGGGAGTAGACGATCGCCTGATCGAGCAGTGTCAGCGAGTCACGCAGGCTGCCTGCACCGCTGCGGGCGATGATCTCCACCGCCTCTTTTTCAAAACCGATCTTTTCGAGATTCAAGATATGTTCAAGATGCTTCTCGACCAGATTTTGGGGAATCTTTTTAAAACGGAAATGTTGTGTCCGTGAGAGAATGGTCGCCGGCAGTTTGAGCGGATCGGTGGTGGCAAGAATGAACTTGACAAAATCGGGCGGCTCCTCAAGGGTTTTGAGCAGGGCATTGAAAGCCTGATTGGTCAGCATATGCACTTCGTCGATGATGAAGATCTTGTAACGGGCGGAGCTTGGTTTGTATTTGGTATGTTCGATGAGATCCTTGATGTCGTCAATCCCACGGTTGGATGCCGCATCCATCTCAATGATGTCCATATGACGGTTCTCGGCTGCCATCACACAGTGGATGCACTCACCACAGGGGTGGGAACTGGCACCCTTTTCACAGAGCAGTGCCTTGGCAAAGATGCGTGCGGTAGAGGTCTTTCCGCTTCCTCTGAGCCCTGAAAAGAGGTAGGCGTGGGAGAGCCGTTGGTTATCGAGTGCCAAAGAGAGAGTCTGGGAAACCGCTTCCTGTCCGATGAGGTCGTTGAAGGTTGCGGGTCGGTACTTTCTGGCTAAGGCTAAAGACACATATACTCCTCTTTTCTGATCCTACAATTGTAGTCAAATTTTACTTTTGGTTGGTATAATTGGTTATCAATACAGAAGGATGTCCAATGCGTTTGGATCATGAAGAAGAGAGCCGAAATGTAGAAGATAGAAGAGCCTCTACGGGTCGAGGCGGTGGTCATGTAGATATGCGTACCATGATGATGCTTTGGCCGATCATCCGTCCGCTACTGCGTTCAAAGTTCGGTATGTTGTTGATCGGTGCAGGGGTGGCAGCCTACCTGATGGGGTACAATCCGTTGGCACTTATCGGCATGGGTGGAGGTGCATCCAAACCTGTGGACAGGGTTAAGGATGAACAGCAGGCGGTTTTTATCAAAAAAGTACTGAAAAGTACCGAAGATACCTGGCGGGAGATTCTGGCACAATACGGTATGCGTTACAAAGAACCGGTTCTGGTACTCTACCGCGGCTACACCCGCAGCGGATGTGGCGGGGCACAGTCACAGATGGGACCGTTTTATTGTCCGATGGACAAGAAGATCTATCTGGATCTCGGCTTTTTTGATGAGCTTGCCAAAAGACACAATGCGCCGGGAGATTTCGCCCAAGCCTATGTGCTTGCGCATGAGATAGGGCATCACATTCAAGATCAACAGGGCATTCTGGACAAAGTGCAACGCGCCAAGCAGAGTTGGGGTGGTAACAGCAGAAAAGCCAATGCACTTCAGGTGAAGGTTGAGCTTCAGGCAGACTGTTATGCTGGAGTATGGGGACATTATGCCCAGAAAAAGTTCAATATACTCGAGCCGGGTGATATTGATGAGGCGCTGCAGGCAGCCTCTTCCATCGGAGATGATACTTTGATGAAACAGGCAGGGCGTACCGTTCGTCCCGATGCCTTTACCCATGGCAGTTCCGCACAGCGTGTGGCATGGTTCAAACGCGGGTTTGAGTCAGGTGACCTGAGAATGTGCAATACATTCCAATAATGCGCGCAAAACCGTTATATCAAGTGGTCGGTAAACCGACCCTACGGAAAAATGCGCTATAATCCTTCCAATTTATCCCTCCAAAAAGTGAGCATATATGAGTTACAAACCAAGTGAGATCGAAGCCAAATGGCAGCAGAAGTGGGAAGAGGAACAGGCGTTTGAGCCGAGTGACTCCCTGACACAGAAAAAGAAATATATCCTGAGTATGTTTCCCTTCCCAAGCGGCCGTCTGCACATGGGGCATGTACGGAATTATGCCATCGGCGATGCACTCGCACGCTATTACCGCAAGCAAAATTTCAATGTGCTGCATCCCATCGGCTGGGATGCCTTCGGGATGCCTGCTGAGAATGCCGCCATCAAACACGGCAGACACCCCAAAGAGTGGACCTACAGCAACATCGACTATATGCGCAAAGAGCTGGGTGCGCTGGGATTGAGCTTCTCCAAGACACGGGAGTTCGCCACCTGTGACGAGGTCTATACCAAACATGAGCAGAAGTTCATCATCGAGATGTATGAAAAGGGACTGCTCTACCGTGAGAGTACGACGGTCAACTGGTGTGAGACCTGCCATACGGTACTTGCCAATGAACAGGTCGAAGAGGGCTGCTGCTGGCGCTGTGACAATCCTGTCGAGCTCAAAGAGATGCCGGGCTACTATCTTGACATTATCTCCTACGCTGATGAACTGCTCGATGACCTTGCGCAGCTTGAAGGCAAATGGCCTCATCAGGTCATCGCGATGCAGCGCAACTGGATAGGGCGATCACAGGGTTTGGAGTTCATGTTCGAGCTGACCGAAGAGAGCCGTAAGAAGTTAGGCGGCAATTTTGAGGGATATAAGGTTTTTACGACCCGTCCTGACACCATCTACGGTGTGACCTATTCCGCATTGGCGCCTGAACACCCTATCATCAAATATCTGGTCGAGAACGGTCTGCTTGATGATACAGTTGCTCAAAAGATCAAAGCAATCGCCAATATGACCGAGGTGGAGCGGGCACAGCAGGAGAAAGAGGGGTATCCGCTGGGTATCTCCGTGATCCATCCGCTTACAGGCGAGGAGATTCCGGTCTGGACGGCCAACTTCGTACTGGCAAGCTACGGCGGCGGTGCGGTCATGGCGGTACCGGCGCATGATGAACGCGATTTTGAGTTTGCTACCAAGTACGGTCTGCCGATCAAACGTGTCATCGAAGGCGGAGAGGAGCTGCCCTACACCGGGAACGGTACTCTGATAGAGAGCGGCCGTTTCAGCTGTGTGGAGAATGACGAAGCGAAGATCGCCATCATCAACTACATGGAAGAGGAGGGCAAAGGCAAAGGGACGACCAACTATAAGCTGCGTAATTGGGGTGTGAGCCGTCAGCGCTACTGGGGTGCGCCGATTCCGTTTGTGCATTGTGACGCGTGCGGACTGGTACCTGAGAAGTTCGAGAACCTGCCTGTGGCACTGCCTGAAGATGTGGAGATTACCGGTGAGGGGAACCCGCTGGAGAACCACCCGACATGGAAGTTCTGCCAGTGTCCCAAGTGCGGCAAGGATGCGATAAGGGAGACGGACACCCTCGATACTTTCGTACAGTCAAGCTGGTATCAGTTCCGCTATGCGACCAACCCCAAAAAGTGGGATGAGGTAGGCATCGACAAGGAAGAAGCCAACTACTGGTTGGGGGTCGATCAGTATATTGGCGGGATTGAACATGCGATCTTGCACCTGCTCTATGCACGTTTCTTTACCAAGGTACTGCGTGATCTGGGTTACCATAACATAGACGAACCGTTCACTCGCCTGTTGACACAGGGGATGGTGCTGATGAACGGTGCGAAGATGAGCAAATCCAAAGGCAACACGGTCGATCCGGATGCACTCGTGGAGAAGTACGGTGCCGATACGGCGCGGTTGTTCATTCTCTTTGCCGCACCGCCGCAAAAAGAGTTGGAGTGGAATGACTCAGCGGTGGACGGGGCGTTTAGATTCATCAAAAAGCTTTACGATCGCAAAGCTAAAGTCACCGGCAATACCCTGCCACAGATCGACCATGACAGTTTGAGCAAAGAGAGTAAACTGGCGCGCCAGAAGGTGTATGAAGCGTTGCAGAAATCGACCGATGTCTACGAGCATACCTTTGCGTTCAATACACTCATCGCCGCCTGCATGGAAGCACTCAACGCACTGGACAAACAGGATGAGGGCGCGGTATGGACAGAGGGGATGTACATCCTGCTCAATCTGCTGGAACCGATCATTCCGCATGTGGCGACCGAGTTGAGCGAACAGCTCTTTGGACGGGAGAATCTCAAGGTGAAACTGGAGGTCAAAGAGGAGGTCTTTGTACAGGAGAGTATTCTCTATGTGGTGATGATCGGCGGGAAGAAGCGTACCCAAATAGAGGTTTCCCCTTCCGCATCACAAGAGGAGATACTTGCAGCTGCCAAAGAGGCGGGCGAGAAGTGGTTGCAGAATATGCAGGTCGTCAAAGAGATCGTGGTACCCGGGAAATTGGTGAACTTGGCAGTGAAACCAATTTCTTAGTGAAGAGAGAATAACGAAGAGTAAAGAGTGTAAGTATGCGGTGCAGTGGCTCCGCTTTTATATCAAGCAAAAAGGGAGATATGCATGGTCTCATATAACAATAAAGGTTTTGCAAAGCAAAACAGACCGACACTATTCACTATTCACTATTCACTATTCATTTTAACAGCTCTGCTATTGAGCGCCTGCGGTTACAAGCCTTCTGCCCATTCAATCAAAAAGCTCTTTGGCAATAACATCTTTGTAGAAGTGAAAGTTGATCGTGCGGAGCCGGAGAATGCACCGTATGTCAAAGATGAGATGAATCGTATCATCTATCAGCGTTTCAAGGGACATGTTGTTTCCAAAGAACATGCTGATACTGAGCTTTACATCGACTATCGTGGCAGCAGTTTTTCTCCGTTGACTTATACGAATGGGTACGTGACTCGATACCGTGCCAATATACGCGTACACTTTACAATGGTGACACCCAAGGGAAGATTGAGCAAAAGTATCACTGCCATCCATGAAGCGGATATCCAGGAGAGTTCACTGACCTCTTCCACATTGCGTATTGAAGCGATTCGTGTCGGTTTGCAAAAGGCGTTGGATGAGTTTCTGGCATACGCAAGTGCAAAGGGAGTGATGAGTGATGAGTGATGAGTGAGCAGCTTAAAGATTTTTTAGATGGGAAACCGCTCTACTACAAAGAGATCGACCATGAGCGGGTGCATGTTGCCTATGGAATGCTCAAACCGCATATCAAACAACCTAAGACAGTGCATATTGTTGGAACCAATGGTAAGGGATCGACTGGAAGGATGATTGCGCATCTTGCATTTCGGGGAACAGGTAACGGTAGGCAGGCAGGAGAGCCATCTACCCACTTCTCCATAGGACACTACTCTTCCCCACACATCTTGAAGTTCAACGAACGTATCTGGCTTGACGGTGCGGATGCTTCCGATGCGGTGCTTGAAGCGGCGCATCAGAGGCTCTATGGCATTTTGGGAAAAGAGATGAGTGACGCGCTCAGCTATTTTGAATATACGACGCTTTTGGCATTTGTCGTATTTGAAAAGTGTGACCTGATGGTGCTTGAAGCGGGACTTGGGGGAGAGTTCGATGCCACTAATGTCTGCGACAAAGAGCTCTCTGTCATCACGCCTATCGGCATAGACCATCAAGCGTTCTTGGGTGAGAGTATCGAAGAGATCGCAGCAACAAAGATACGCTCGATACAGAAAAAAGCTTTGCTGGCACCACAGCCGTATGATAAGGTGGTGGAGGTGGCGAAACAGATCGCCAAGGAGAAAAAAGCCGAGCTATTTTTCAGTATTCAGGATAGAAACAGCTGTCATTCCGGGCTTGACCCGGAATCCCCTCAAGATTGTAGCACTATTTTGAAGTCCGATGAGATCCTGAATCGAGTTCAGGATGACATCAAATCTACCCACTACCCACTACCCACTACCCACTTGTCCAAAGGCTGGCCCGATTACCTCTTGCAAAATGCTTCTGTAGCCTTGCAAGCATTGGATATTCTAAGTATAGAATACGATATTAATGATTTAAAATTCTTGGAACTATTTGGCCGATTCTACCCCGTTGCCGACAATATCCGTATCGATGTCGTACACAATCCGTTGGCAGCTAAAGCGATCGTGCAGGCGATGGAGCCGGAGACGGTGTTGATCTACAATTCACTTGATGACAAGGATTATGAAGCGGTACTGCGCACACTCAAACCCAAAGTGAAACGGGTAAAGATCATCACGATTGATTCACAACGCGCAACGACCAAAGAGGCGATCATGCAGGCGATTGAAAAGGTCGGTTTACCGTACGGTGATTTTAACGGTACGATAGATGAGAGAGAGCACTATCTTGTTTTTGGGTCGTTCTATACGGTGGAAGCGTTTCTCAAAGCTGTAGGCTTTGAGAAAAGTAAAGAGTGAAGAGTGTCGGTATGCATTGCGTTGCAATGCTTTTTGTAGGGTCGGTTTACCGACCACAAATATGAAAATAATGAAGGTAAAAAAGTGATCTCCCAAGCAGCCATATACGAATACCTCACCAATCTACCCACTACCCACTACCCGCTACCCACGCTTCTTTGCAAAGATGACAAAGAAGCCAAACAGATCGCCGATGTTGCAAACCTGCTTGAATTTGAGACATTTGTATTGCCCGATATTCGCGTCAGCGTAGGCGAAGATCTACGCCCTTATAGCGAAGAGGTACAGCAGTTTCTATTAAAGCTTGCACAATACCACTCAGCACTCAATGCTCAGCGCCCAGCGCTCCTCATCTCTCCCATCAGAACCACGCTGCTTCCTTTCCCCAAACCGGAATATTTCGCCCAAAAAACGATCGAGTTTGGTGAGACACTCGATCTGAATGCATTCAAAGATGAACTCTACCACTGGGGATACCACTTTACCGACATTACCGCCGGCAAAGGAGAGGTGTCGTTCCGTGGAGACATCATCGATATTTTTCCCATACAGAGTGAACACCCCTACCGCATCTCTTTGTTTGATGAGGAGATCGAGAGCATTCATCTCTTCGATGAGAATACGCAGAAGCGCACAGGAGAGGAGTTAGAAAGCTTCGAGATTGTTCCTGCATTTTTGGCACTGAATGCCCAGCAGTATGAAACACTCAAAGGTAGGTGTGAACGCAGCCCCTATGAGAGTTTCGTCAAAGATATCGACGCATTGGGACTGTGGCATCTAGAGGAGCTGGGAGAAAGCGCGTTGAGACAGCACAAAGCGGTATTTGCTTCCAATCTTGACGAGGAGCTAAAAGAGATATATGAGCTCGACACGCCGCTGGTACCACGTAAAGATTTCCTTCTGCCGACCATTCCTGCCGCCACACAGTACCGTGACCTCGAAGTAGCCGACCCTAACAAGTTCCTCGAGGCGCATCAAGAGAAACAGATCACTATTTTGGCAAAGAACGAGAGTGTCGTCCGCGGTTCGCAACTGAGCAGTTTTGAAAATATCGACTTTGTCTATCAAGACGGTATCGTCAACATCATGGGGGCAGACAAGCTCATTCTCTCCTTGAACAAACCCCTCAAGCGCAAAAAGGTCAAAAAAGCCACCATCATCCTCGATGAGCTCAAACCCGGTGACTATGTGGTACATGAAAACCACGGCGTAGGGATATTCAAAGGTATTGAGAAAAGAGAGGTTCTGGGAGCGACTTCGGAGTTCGTGACCATTCAGTATCAAAACGAAGATATGCTGCTTATTCCTGTCAGCAATCTGGAGGTCATCGACCGCTATGTAGCAGAGGGCGGGGCACTGCCGGTACTCGACCGTATGGGCAAGGCAAGTTTCAGCAAACTCAAGGCGAAGGTCAAGGAGAAGCTCTTTGCCATCGCTTCGCAGATCATCAATCTCTCGGCGCAGCGGCATCTCAAAAAAGGGATCGTGCTTAAAATACCTGAAGAGCATGCCATTTTCATGTCCAAAGCGGGATTTGTACATACCGAAGATCAGGAGCGCGCTATTTTCGATATGCTCGAAGATATGCGGAGCGGACAGATGATGGACAGGCTGCTCTCAGCCGATGTGGGATTTGGAAAGACCGAAGTGGCAATGAACGGGATGTTTGTTGCGGTCAAAAATGGCTATCAGGCGATGATGATCGCTCCGACGACCCTATTGAGCGCACAGCACTACAAGAGCCTCAAGGAGCGGTTCTATGACTGGGGTATTTCGGTCGCACGGCTTGACCGCTATACGACGACCAAAGAGAAGAACACTATCCTTAAGGGTTTGGCAGAGGGAACCATTGATGTGGTGGTCGGTACCCATGCGCTGCTCAAAGCGAAATTCAAAAACCTTGCGCTTGTAGTTATCGACGAAGAGCACAAGTTCGGTGTCAAGCAGAAGGAAGCGCTCAAAGAGATGAGCATTAACACCCATCTGCTAAGTATGTCCGCGACACCCATCCCCCGTTCGCTCAATATGGCGCTCTCCCAAGTCAAGAGTTTCTCTGAAATCCTCACACCGCCGACCGAGCGGCAGGGAGTACGTACCTTTGTCAAGAGTTATGACGACAAGGTGATCAAAGAGGCGATCTTGCGAGAGATGCGTCGCGGTGGGCAGATCTTTTATGTGTTCAACTCCATCGCCGGTATCGAGGAGAAGAAAAAAGCATTGCTGGAGATCCTTCCCAAACTTCGCATCGCCGTTCTCCACTCCAAGATCTCTGCCAAGGAGACCGAAGATGAGATGATGAAGTTCGAAAACGGTGAGTATGATGTACTACTTTCGACTTCTATTGTCGAATCGGGCATCCATATGCCTCATGCCAACACGATGATCGTCGACGGGGCGGACAACTTCGGCATGGCAGACCTGCATCAGCTTCGCGGACGGGTAGGGCGCGGCGGCAAAGAGGGGTACTGCTACTTCATGGTGACCAACAAAGAGCGTCTCAGTGACAACGCCAGACGCAGACTGCTCGCGTTGGAGTCACACTCCGATCTTGGCAGCGGTGCAGTGCTGGCGTTTCATGATCTTGAGATACGCGGCGGCGGGAATATTATCGGCGAAGCACAGAGCGGGCATATCAAACAGATAGGCTACAGCCTCTACCTGCGTATGCTTGAAGATGCCATACGAGAGCTCAGCGGTCAGAGTAAAGAGGTGACCAGACAGGTTGATATGAAACTGGCGGTGCAGGCGTACCTGAGCGAAGCGCTCATTGAAGAGGACAGGCTCAGACTCGAACTCTACCGCCGCCTCTCCCAGTGCGAGACCACAGGTGAAGTCTATGAGATAGAAAACGAGATCGCCGACAGGTTTGGCAAGCTTGATACCATTACCCGTCAGTTCATTGATGTCATGGTCATGAAAGTACTCGCACGGGAGCAGGGGATCTCCAAAGTCTCTTCCTATGGGGAGAATGTCTTTATTGAGTTCGCGCAGGAAGGGCAGGAACGTGTGGTGCTCAAGGCACGCAGTAAAGATGATGACGATATTATCGCTGCGGCGATGGGCTACTTGAAGCAGATAGGCAAATAAACAATGTTATAAATATAAGTAAATTTATCAACTTTATTGATAATAAATAATTTAAGATTATATATAAAATCAAACTAAATTAAATTGATCTATATCAAAAAAAAGTTAAAAATATCGGTATTTTTCGTCAAATTCGTGTAAAATGACTTTTCGGTGATATTTGAGTGCTATAATAACGATGAACAATACTATCTATACAAAGGCCAAACCATTCGCGAGGATGGGACGGAAAGCCACGGATCTCACGCAGACCGCCGGGTTGCATTGAGTATGAGACTATTTGAATTGTAAAAATAGGAGTACAAATGAAACCCTTGAAGTACATTCTTGTCCTGTGCCTAATGCTTTTTATGGTTCTTCCTCTGTTTGCCAAAGTAGAACAGTGGGATACCTATGGTGCAGAACAGACAACTGAAAAATCGCAAAACAAGATGGCACACATTGTGATCATCAGACCTGATTCACTCAAAGGTAAGGCGATCAATATCTATATTGATGGAGAGTATGTCTCTTCTCTGCTTCCAGGCGCCTATACAGAAGAGTTGGTCTGTCCTGGAAGGCACCGTGTAAACCTTGCCTATACCAATCCCTATACCCGTTATCAGGAAAAGCGCAAGGGTGGTCAGATGGTTGTTTTTATGAACGATAAACAGAATGTTTATATGCTGAATAAAACAGGCGATACATTACAATTTTTACACTATCCGGAAAAAGATATTCCTGCGTTGCTTAAACGATATGATAAAAGACAAAAACATACGATCTCAAGACTCAATAAGAGAAAATGCACTCAGCCGTCGGCTGC
>JAJRRK010000100.1 GCA_024279555.1 Campylobacterales bacterium | reverse complement strand
GGACGGTGGATGATCCTCTTTGCCAAGCATGGAAAAGAGTATGAACAGGGGTTTGAAACAGCGCATGACATCAAAAGCTTCAGAGCTGTGTTTGAAAAGCGCAAGAAAGAGGGATATGCGTTGATTGATTTGGCTGAGGGGTGGTAATCGTCTTCTTTGGTTTTAAGGTGGATTATTCTATGATTCGAGATCAATATGTGGAGGGGATATGAGTACATTCCAATTTTTTCTTCTTGTCGTTGCCGGCGGTCTTTTCTATCTGTTTTTCAAGCAGATTTTTTCCGGAAGCTACCCCAAACGGGGGGTAGACTTCGAAGCCAAAGTGCCCGATGATCACATTGGAGGCATCAACCGTCCCGACAAGACTTTCTCCAAGCCCAAAACACCTGTCTCCCGCATAGAGGAGTTGATAGTCATGGCGGACAAGGCGATTGAAAAAGGCGATCTTCTTGAGGCGCGCAAAGCGGTACAAAGCGCGTTGATTATCGATGAGAACAATATCGAAGCACTGCGAAGGGAGGGGTATCTCTATCTTGAAGACAGAGAGTACGAAGCGGCGAAAAAGGTGTATGAGAAGATCCTCTCACTCGACCCCAGCGACGACATCGCGCACGATTCGCTTGCCAATACGCTACACAAACTTGGTGAAGATGATGCCGCACAGAACCACCACCGCAAAGCCATAGAGCTTGACCCCGAGTATGCGCCGCACTACTTCAATTACGCCAATACGCTGTATGATATGGGGTTGAAAGAGGGTGCCTTGATGAACTACAAGAAAGCCTATGAACTTGACAGTGGCATTGAAGAGGCAAAGAAAATGATTGAAGAACTGGAGGAGAAAGCATGAGTCACAGCGCCTGTTTTGTAACCCAAAAAGCAACCAAAGATATTTTACTGCGCGTCACCAATGTCTGCGGTGAATGCTACGCCGACCTTAACGAGGGTGACACCATTCACTATGACATGCAGAACTACCGATTTTTGTGTGACTGCTGCCAACAGAAGCTCTGCTCACGAATGAATGAAGAGTGTGAAATCATCTACGACGAGGCGGAGCCGACGCTCTTTTGTTAGGGAGCAGGTAGCAAGGAGTAAAGAGCAGTTAAGCGTAAGTCTGCAAAATTTCTACCTTCTACCTTCAATATATTTCACCGCATTCACATAACTTAGACTATTCAATTCCACCCCTTTGTAGGCAATATCAAATGCCGTTCCGTGATCGACGGAGGTACGCAGGATGGGGAGGTTCAAACTCACATTGATTCCCTCGTCAAAATGCAGTGCTTTAAGCGGTGCAAGTCCCTGATCGTGGTACATTGCCACATAGTGGGTGTAGTGTTTGCGTACATTGGGGGTGAAGGCAACATCGGGCACCATAGGGGAAGTGAAGAGGATAGAGGGTAGAGGGTAGAGGGTAGAGAGAGAGTTGTGGATGATCTCGGATGCCACCTCTATGGCGCGTTGGATCATCTTCTCTTCATTGCCAAGTACGCCATCATCGCCTGCGTGTGGGTTGAGTCCGAGTACGGCAACAGTTGATGTCGGTTTGGCGGTTTTGTAAAAGTCGACCAAAAAACGGGTGAGCTTCTTCTCTTCAATGTTCTGTGCAACCTCTCTAAGCGGGATATGCTCGGTAAAGAGCGCCACATACATCTGCGGACACCCCAGCATCATGATCGCCTCGGCATCAAAAAAATCACGCAGGGCATCGGTATGTCCTTTGTAGGGTACGCCTGCAAGCTCCCAGGCTTTTTTGTGGATAGGAAGGGTGGCCACGGCATCGACTTTACATGCTCTTGCCATCTCGACTGCTTTGACAAAGGAGGCGTAAGCGTAGGCACCGCTCTCTTTGGAGACTTTGCCGGGTTCTATCTGAAAATAAGGAGCGATACCCTCAACGGTATGAAAATCATTGGGCACGGAAAGTCCAAGCTTGTCAGCCGCTTGTGAAAGCATGGCAGGGTCGATGCAGTAGATGGGCTTGACGATCTCTTTGATGGTTTGATGGTTTTCAAGAGCAAGTTGAATTCCGATGCCGTTGAGGTCGCCGATGGAGATGGCTATGCGCTTCATCGGTACCTCTTTTTTATTTTATATTTTTCAATCATGGTCAGATTATAGCACAATGAAGTTCATGGGTCGTAGGGTCGATTTATCGACCAAAACATATTACAAAGCTGGAGACACATTCTCCATTGTATCATCTAACAATATCCACATATATGGTCGGTAAACCGACCCTACGCCAATTTGGATATGTAAATGATGACAACATAGGATCGATTGATCGACCGCTACCTTATCATCTTCGCTTTCATATCCAAAATCGCCTGTTCCAGTCCCGTAAAGACAGAGCGGGCGATGATGCTCTGCCCGATGTTGAGCTCTTCGATGGTCTCTATCTCTACAATGGCATCGACATTGTGGTAGTTGAGTCCATGACCGGCGGCGACTCTGAGTCCAAGCTCCATCGCATCACAGCTGAGTAGTCTGAGGTTGCGCAGTTCATCTTCAAGCATCTGTTTGAGCACCTTGCGCGGTAGATCGAGTTCGGGTATGCGATGGTGGGTTTTGGCAAGGTTGCCGTAGAGCATGGCGTAGATGTTGGCGTATTTTCCGGTGTGGAACTCTATCCACTCGACATTGAGATCGACCGAGGCTCTGACCGCTTCGAGGGTGGGGTCGATAAAAAGCGATACCTCTATCTCTTTTGCCTGAAGCTTTTTGATTGCCTCTTTGAGTCTGCTTTGATCTCCTGTGACCATCAGTCCGCCTTCGGTGGTGACCTCTTCACGCTTTTCAGGGACGAGGGTGACACGGTGTGGGCGCATATTGCAGGCGATATCGATCATGCTCGGTTCGATGGCGCATTCAAGGTTCACCGGAAGTGCAGAAAGCGTGATGATCTGTTTTGCATCGGCATCTTGAATGTGCCGTCTGTCTTCGCGCAGGTGGATAGTGATCTGGTCTGCTCCGGCGCGTTTGCAGATGCCCAGTGCATCAAGCACATCGGGATCGGCGATGCGCCGTGCCTCTCTGAGTACGGCGATGTGGTCGATGTTGACACCTAAGAGCATGCATGTTCCTTTGAAAGCGTTTGCTCCGATTATAGCAAAAGTATGTATAATTTGCCTCTAGATTGCACAAAGGAACAGGTATGAATGAGAAAAAATTGTTGCCCGTCAATGAATACCGCCTTATCAAGCACAACATCGGCAACGGAAGACCGACCATTTTGGCGTTTGGAATGAGCCACTGCTACAGCTGCAAAGCGATGTCACATGTCTTTGCGCAGATACTCGATGAACATCCCGAGTTTCAGATCTATGCCATTGACGGACAAAAGGAGCGTCACATCAGCCGTGATGTTTACAGGCTCAAGGAGATGCCCACGCAGATCTTCTTTGATGCCGAGGGTAATGAAGTATTTCGCCATACTGGGGCGTACAAAAAACCGGTGGCGGAGATTATTTTGAAGAAGTGGGGGTTTGTGTAACCATTATTATGATAAAATCGCGGCAATATAATTTTAATGTAAGGCTGTAACAATGGCAAAAAGAGAGATCAAAAAAGCGGTATTGGCATATAGCGGCGGGCTTGATACAAGTATCATTCTCAAGTGGCTGCAAGATGAGTACAATTGTGAAGTAGTGACCTTCACCGCAGACCTCGGACAGGGTGAAGAGGTAGAGCCGGCTCGTCAGAAAGCGCTCGATATGGGTATCAAGCCTGAGAACATTTTCATTCTTGACCTCAGGGAAGAGTTCGTCAAAGACTTTGTCTTTCCAATGTTCAGAGCCAATGCGATCTATGAGGGGGAGTATCTGCTGGGCACCTCCATCGCACGACCACTCATTGCCAAGAAGCAGATAGAGATCGCGCATGAGACGGGTGCGGATGCCGTCTCTCACGGTGCGACAGGGAAAGGGAACGATCAGGTGCGTTTTGAGCTTGGTTACCTCGCACTCGATCCGGACATTGCAGTGATTGCTCCGTGGAGAGAGTGGGATCTCAACTCCCGAACGAAGCTGCTTGAGTATGCCAAGAATCACGGTATTGACATTGACGGCAAAGGCAAACCCAAACCCTACTCGATGGATGCGAACCTGCTGCACATCTCTTACGAGGGTGAGTGGCTGGAGAACCCCTACAATGAGCCTGAAGAGGATATGTGGCTCTGGTCGGTTTCTCCCGAAGAGGCGCCCGACAAGCCCGAATATATCACCATTACATACAAGCATGGCGACCCTGTAGCGATCAACGGTGAAGAGATGAGTCCTGCGAGCATTCTTGAAACACTGAACACTTACGGGAAGAAGCATGGTATCGGGCGTATCGACATTGTCGAAAACCGTATGGTTGGGATGAAAGCGCGCGGCTGTTACGAGACACCGGGTGGGACGATCATGCTCAAAGCACACCGTGCCATCGAGTCGATCACACTGGACAGAGAAGAGGCGCATGCCAAAGATGAGATGATGCCTAAATACGCCAAGCTGATCTATAACGGTCTGTGGTGGTCTCCGGAGCGCAAGATGATGCAGGCTGCCATCGATGCGACACAGGAGCAGGTCAACGGTGAAGTGCGCCTCAAGCTCTACAAAGGCAATGTGATGGTCGTCGGACGAAAGTCGGAGAACTCGCTCTACTCCGAAGAGCACTCCACCTTTGAAGCTGATGAGGTCTATAACCAGAAAGATGCTGAAGGGTTCATCCGCCTTAATGCCCTGCGCTTCATCATCGAAGGAAAGAAACAGCCTGATCGTATCAAGACACTCGTCGGTGATTATGATGAGGTGGATGTCTGTCGCATCGAGACAAAGTCTGTTACGATCTGTGAGCGCATCAAACGATTCTTCGGGTTTGGCAATACCAACACACCGAAAAAGTAAAAATTTGATAATCCGTAGGGTCGATTTATCGACCACACAAAACGGCTTTTAGGTAGAAGGTATATAAAACGCTACCTTCTACCCTCCAAAACCACTCTCATCTCCTCTACCACCCTTGAAGGTACAAATTTCAAAAAATCCTCCCTGTAGAGAATACTCGGTATGAACTCCAAAAAGATGTATGCAACCCAGAGCATGGGGTAGAAGACACGGTATTCGTAGTAGAAACTTTTGAAGGTGTATCGTGCTTTGAACCAATCCGTAGCGGTTTTGAGATGATGGTAGAAGAGCAGTACCTGCATGGCAAAGATGGAACCCCACACAAAGTAGGTCATCGCTGTAAAGAGCAACGCCCCTTCGATGCCGTAGATACCCATGACCGCTGCGAGGAAAATGGCACCGTAGATGGCAAAAGAGCGAAAACCGATAGAGGCGAAGATGACCAGTGCAGAGAAGATGAAGAGTATGGCGCCACTGAAGAAGAAGAGCTCCAAAAAGCTTTTCTGCTCTTCAAAAGTAGGGGAAAATATTGCCCCTGCGAGAGTGATTCCAAAGAGGGTGACAATGGTCAGTAGCAGATATCCGTACTCTTTCACTTTGGCTCCTTATGCGATCTCATAGAGTTTGATGAGACTCTCTATTTTGGGTCTGTGTCCAAGCCACTCCAAGTAGAGTTCGCTCATCTCTTTCGCGCCACCGTTACTGAGAATGTGCTCTTTGTAGCCTTGGGCTTTTTCTTTGTTGAACCCTTCATTTTCGTCAAGACAGGCAAAGAAGGCATCGGCACTGAGCACTTCCGCCCATTTGTAGGAGTAGTAACCGGCTGCATAACCACCTGCAAAGATATGTGCAAAACCGTGCTGGAATCTGTTGTAGCTTGGCGGCTTGAGCAGGCTTGTCTTTTCTCTGATACTGTCAAGCAGGGTCTGTACTTCCTCTCTCTGGTAGAGTTTCTGATGCAGTTTGAAGTCAAAGAGAGAGAATTCTACCTGTCTGAGGATGCCTAAAGCCGCTTGAAAGTTCTTGGTCTCTTTGATCTTGCCAATAAGATCGTCAGGAATGGGCTCACCCGTTTCATAGTGAAAGCCCAGTCGCTTAATGATGGCAGGCTCATAGGCAAAGTTCTCCAAAAACTGTGAAGGGAACTCCACCACATCCCATGCCACACCGTTGATGCCTGAAACGGATCGCTCTTGGGATTTGCCAAAGAGGTGGTGGATAGCATGTCCCATCTCATGGAAGAGTGTGACCACATCGTCATGGCGCAGTAAAGAGGGTGTGTTTTCGGTAGCAGGCGCATAGTTGCAGACGACAAAGGCGGAGGCGAGATGCTCGTTGCCTTCGGTATCGATAAAGTGCGTTTCCCAGTCGTTCATCCACGCACCGCCGCGTTTTTCCTTACGCGCTTCAAGGTCGAAGTAGATGCGTCCTGAAAGCGTGCCGTTTTCAAAGATGTCATATGCTTTGACACAGTCATGCCAAGTAGGTACATCGGCTCTCTTGAAATCAACACCGAAGAGTTCGGAGACGATTTCAAGCAGGCCGTCAAGGACACGCTGCTGTTCAAAGTAGGGTTTGGTCATGGTATCGTCAAAGTGGAATTTCGCTTTTTTGAGTTTTTCGGAGTAGTAGGCGATATCGTGACTGGCAAGGTCGTCGATGCCGTCTGTCTCTTTGGCAAAAGCTTTGAGTGTTGCAAGCTCCTCTTTTGCCTGCGGCAAGGCAGCGTCTGCCAACTGATCGAGGAAGTCAAGCACCTTATTTTGGCTGGAGGCATCACGCGTCTGTAAGGCATACTCGGCATAGTTTTCGAACCCAAGCAGTGCTGCCTTTTCTTGCCTGAGAGCGAGTATCTTGTCGATCACTTCGGCATTTTCGGGCGCACGGGTCGTATAGGCTCTGTAGAGCTCTTCTCTATAGCTTCTGTTTGGACCATAGGTCATATAGGCAAGGTAGCTGGGAATCTGCAGGGTGAACCTGTAGACGATTTTGCCATCCATTTCAGTCTTGGCAGTTTCGATGTCCGTTTGTGGCATGCCGGCGACATCGGCTTTGTTCTCAATGATGAGTTCGTAAGCGTTAGTGGCGTTGAGCAGGTTTTGGGAGAAGGCATTGGAGAGTTCAGAGAGCTCAAGGCTGATCTCCTCAAGGCGCTTCTTTTGTGCTTCAGGCAGGTCGATACCGGAGAGTTTGAAGTCTCTAATGTCATTTTCTATCACCTTTTGTTGCTGTGCATCGCTGCTTGTGAGCTTCTCTATCTTTTTAAAAAGCGGCACATTCTGCGCCATCTCCGAACCGAACTTGGAGAGCAGCGGTAAAGATGCCTCATACGCCTTTTGTGTCTCATCGGAGTTCATCACAGAGTTGAGGTGTGCAAGTGGGGTAAAGAAGAGGTCGAGTTCCTCATCGAGGTCTTGCAGCGGTTTAAGCACCGCATCGTAGTTGTTGGGAGCCTCTTTGGTAATCCTGTCTATCTCTTGGCGTTGTTGCTCAAGCAGTGTTTCGAGTTGTTTGGGGAAATTTTCTAAATCTGTTATCTGAAAGGTTTGAAACATATTTGATATCCATTTTATTTATTTGGTGTGATTGTATCACATCGGGAGTAAGAGTATTAACAAACTTTCGATAAAATATTGCTAATTTATCATAAGGATAACACACATGAAAGTATTGTTGATCAAAGATGTCAAAACACTGGGCAAAGCTGGAGAGATTAAAGAGGTCAAAGATGGATACGGTCAGAATTTTCTCATCAACAAAGGTTTGGCAAAACTAGCAACACCCGAAGTGGTAGAGAACTGGAAAGCCGAGCAGGCACGCAAAGAGCAGGAGCTCAAAGAGGAGCTTGAACGCCTTGAAAAAGAGAAGAGAGAACTTGAAACAGCGACAATCCGCATCGAAAAGCAGTCGGCTCCTGTAGGCATCAAAGGTTCTGTTGGCAATGCAGATATCGCAACCGCTGTCAAAGAGCAGCTTGGTATCGAGCTTGACAAAAAGCATATCAACCTTAAAAAAGCGATCAAATCAACCGGCATTCATGAGGTGGATGCCAAACTCGGTCATGGCATTCATGCCACACTGAAAGTGGAAGTGGTAGGTGTCTGACGATGTTTCACGCGACGACCATACTGGGCTATAAAGCGGATGGCAAAGCGGTCATCGGCGGTGACGGGCAGGTCACCTTTGGTGATGCGGTGCTCAAAAGCAACGCGACCAAGATACGCACGCTCTATGAAGGAAAAGTCCTTGCAGGTTTTGCAGGCAGTACCGCTGATGCTTTTAATCTGTTCGATATGTTCGAAGGGTTTTTGAACGAAAAGCGCGGTGACCTGTTCAAGTCGGTCATCGCCTTCTCCAAAGCGTGGCGCAAGGATAAGCATCTGCGTCAACTCGAAGCAATGATGATCGTGTTGAATAAAGAGCATATCTTTATTCTGTCGGGAACAGGCGATGTCGTCGAACCCCAGGACGGTAAAATTGCTGCAATCGGAAGCGGAGGGAATTATGCTATCTCTGCAGCGCGTGCGCTGGAGAAGCATGCCGATCTTGATCCGACTGAATTGGTCAAAGAGTCGTTGCAGATCGCAGGGGAGCTTTGTATCTATACCAATACGAATATTAAAGTGTTGGAATTGTCATAACACTGTGCTACTTTTTTTAGAAAAAAGTAGCGCAAAAAAGCGTTCTTTCGCAATTGTGCGGGCGGTGCTCTCGGCACTACTGCCTCCGTACCTGCACAAAGCGTGCTCAAGAACCAAAAGATGAATCAATTTGATTTTCAACAAAAAGGAAAAAGAGTGGAGCATTTAACACCTAAAGAGATTGTTGCCCATCTGGACAAGTATGTCATCGGGCAACATGATGCTAAGAAGACCATTGCCGTGGCGCTGCGTAACCGCTACAGACGGATGCAACTAAGTGAGGAGATGCAGCAGGATGTGACGCCAAAGAATATCCTGATGATCGGTAGTACCGGGGTTGGTAAGACGGAGATTGCACGTCGTTTAGCGAAGATGATGCGTTTGCCGTTTATCAAGGTAGAGGCGAGCAAATATACCGAAGTGGGTTTTGTCGGGCGTGATGTGGAGTCGATGATCCGTGATCTCGCCTCCACGGCGATGGGGATCGTCCGTGAGGCAGAGAACGAAAAGAACAAAGAGAAGATCGCCAACTATATCGAAAACAAGATTATTGAAAAACTTCTGCCGCCGCTGCCAGCGGGGGCAAGCGAGCAGAAACAGGCGGAGTATGACGCCTCTTTTGCACGCATGCAGGAGAAGTTCGCCAAAGGTGAGCTCGACCACCTGATGGTCAAGGTCAATATGCCGCATAAAACAGACCTGCCTGAGGACGGTCTGCCGCCGCAGATGATACAGGTGCAGGAATCCATCGTCAAGGTGCTTGGCGGTTATGGCAAAAAGGGTCCTGAAAAAGAGGTGACAGTCGCCGAAGCCAAGAAGATACTCGAACAGGAAGCAAGCGAAGAGCTGCTTGATGAAGAGAAGCTTAAAGAGATGGCGCGCGAAAAGGTAGAGAAGGGCGGCATTGTCTTTCTTGATGAGGTGGACAAGATTGCTGTCTCTTCTACCTCACAAAGTAGGCAAGACCCGAGTAAAGAGGGTGTGCAAAGAGACCTGCTGCCTATCGTGGAGGGTTCGACGGTCAATACCAAGCTCGGTCCCATCAAGACTGACCATATCCTTTTCATTGCTGCCGGTGCGTTTCATTTGAGTAAACCGAGCGATCTCATCCCTGAACTTCAGGGGCGTTTTCCGCTGCGTGTGGAGCTTGAAAGTCTCAACGAAGAGACACTTTACCGCATTTTGACCGAGCCTAAAAATTCTCTTATCAAGCAGTATCAGGCGCTTTTGGCAGTTGAAGGGGTTGAGTTGGTCTTTGAGGATGAGGCGCTCAAAGCTATTGCCTATTATGCACTGCTTGCCAATGAAAAGACAGAAGATATCGGTGCAAGACGCCTGCATACGGTAATGGAGAAGATCGTCGAGGAGATCAGCTTCGAAGCCGATGCTCACAAAGGCGAGATCTACAGGGTAACCAAAGCGCTGGTCGAAGGGAAGATCGGCAGCGTGGTAGAGGATGAGGATATGACAAGGTATATCCTGTAAGAGTGAAGCGTAGGGTCGGTTTACCGACCATAATCTTTGTACAATAGAATTATTAAAAATTGGAGAATAATGTTTAACCAAACAACTGAAGAGACCAAAGCCGGATTTGTGGCGGTGGTAGGAAGACCCAATGCGGGCAAGAGTACGCTGCTCAATTATCTTGTGGGTGAAAAATTGGCGATGGTGTCTAAAAAAGCACAGGCAACGCGCAAACGGATGAATATCATCGTGATGCACAAGAATGCGCAGATCATCTTTGTCGATACACCGGGTATCCACGAAAAAGAGCGTCTGCTCAACCAGTTCATGCTCGATGAAGCGCTCAAGGCGATGGGTGACAGTGACCTGATTGTTTTTCTGGCACCGGTAACGGACAAGTTGACCGAGTACGAGAAATTTTTGGCGCTCAATGAATCCAAGGGAACCAAACATATCATCGTATTGACCAAGATCGACCATGCCAAGCAGGGTGATATCTTGAAGAAACTGGGTGAGTATCAGAAGTATCAGGACAAATTTGAAGCGATCATTCCCTTCTCGGTCAATAAAAATGTCGGAAAAGAGCAACTGCTCGACGAGATCGCCAAACACCTGCCGGACTCGCCATGGCTCTTCGACCCTGAAATTCTGACCACAGACAACATACGCGATATCTACAAAGAACTCATCCGTGAATCGATCTTTGAAAATATGAGTGATGAGATCCCCTACGAGAGCGATGTCCTCATAGAGAAGATATACGAAGAGGATCACATTGACCGTGTGTATGCCACCATCGTTGTGGAGAAAGAGACCCAAAAGGGCATGATTGTCGGACAGAAAGGTGCCGGCATCAAACGCATCGGCAAACGTGCCCGTGAAGTGATGGAAAAGTTTGCCGGTAAAAAGATCTTTTTGGACTTGCATGTCTCAGTCAAAAAAGGATGGAGTAAGAATAGGGAGAGTTTGGAGGAGTTTGGGTATATTGTATAGATACCCAATGTAAGAGTTGTTTCTGCTTTTTCAAGCATTTTGAACTTATTTAATATACTTGACAATTAAAAAAAGTTATAATTTTACAATTTTTTCCACATGTTGTAAGATACTTTTAATATTATAACATATATAATTGGTCAACAAACAAGGAAGTTTAGGGATGTTTTTGAAAAAGAATGGATCAAAAGAGTCACAGTCGGCTATAAAAAATATTGTCACACTAAACGCGTACACCAATAAGTATTATATCTTCAAGGGAGATAAATTCCAGCCTTTGAAGAAGCTTACTTATAACAAAGCGAACTTTATTACTTCTTACTTGAGTAATAAGGACTTTATTACCACGAGGACGCAGGTAAGCAGGAGTATTCCTCAGGAAGATATTGCAGATATTCTTGAGATAAAAGCATATGAAGAGCTTGGGCTTGACCAGGCAAGTGACTATGTTATCTCGTCATATGAAGTTGAAAGTGTAGGTGATGAACGTGAGTTCCATCTTTTTGTCGCTGAAACTGGGGTTCTCAATGACCTTTATCTTCCTATTAAAGAGGAAACAAAATATCTGGATCTGATAGCTCCGGCTCCTTTACTGTATAAATCACTTTATAAAAGAGAAATCCTCAACGAGAACGGTACCCACTGTTTTGTATATTTTACCAAGTTCGATGCATTTGTCACATTTTACAAAGATGGTGAATATCTTTACTCAAAATCTATCGAGTTTTCACTGGAACAGATTTATGAGAAATTCTGTGAGATAGAAGGGGAACAGGTCGATAAGAATGAGTTTTCCTCTATACTTGAAACAGAAGGCCTGAAAGCTACGGATAGCAAATATCAACAGAATTTCATGAAGATTTTCGGTGAGGTATTTATTACAATAAACGACATTATTATCTATACAAAAAGGGCATTCCAGCTTGACAGTATAGATCATATGTATATCGGAAGTGTTCAGGGACCGATCGTTGGACTTGATGAGTACAGTCATAACTATCTTGGGTTGCCGTCTGCAGATTTCAACTTTGATTATAATATTGACAACGATGAATGGTATACCGACCAACTACAGTACTTGATGCTTTTGACCTCCATGGACTATATGGAAGATGAAAGTACCGTTCTCAATTTGACAATGTTCCCAAGACCTCCGGCATTCGTAAATCGGGCGAGCGGTCAGTTCATTATCGCTACCTTTGCTGCGATCTCTCTTGGTCTTGCCTATCCGTTGTATCATCTGGTAAGTTCGTATGCGAATGATGCAAAGACCTTTACACTGACTAAACAGGATGAATCTCTCAAGGCAGAAGCAGCCAAGTATAAAAAAATACTGGGTGAAAAGAAAACGGAGATCAGTAGGCTGGACGAAGAATTGAACCGACTTGCCAAACTGTATGGAGGGAAGACAAAAACACTGAAGTCCATTTATCAAGAAAAAGTGAATTACCGCTTGAAATCAGGGATATTTTATACAATTGCAGAAGAACTGAATAAGTTCGGGGTGCATGTGGATCGGATTGAAACAAAAGAAGATATGGTACTAATGTCTCTTGTCAGTTCTGATGACAGAAAAATGACTGAATTGATCAAATATATTTCCAATACACATTTTGATGATATAAAGGAAATAGATATCAAACTAATTGAGAAAGATCCGGAAAGTGAACATTATCGTGGCATATTAAAGGTGGTATTCAGATGAGATTCATAGAAGATAAATTAGAAGAACTTGATGCATACTTCGCTCCCAAGAAAGAGAGTGAGAAATGGTTAATTATTCTTGGGATAGCCGGATTTATAACCTATATGGCTTATGACTATCTTTTGCCTTACACAGAGCAACTTCACAAAAAGAGTGAGGTGAGAAAGAATGCAGTTGAGAAAAGCATCAAGGATAATACGATCTATCTGAACTCTATCACAGTAAATGGAGATAGAGACTACTATGTGAAGAAGTATACTCATGATATTGCAACAAAAAAGAAACGTATTGAACATATGAATAAAAAGATCACATTTATTGATTCTAACTTAAATAAGCTTTCAGATATGCTTTTCAACCAGAAGAATTGGTCTATCTTCCTCAATTCCATTACAGACAAGGCAGAAGTTCAGAATGTCAATGTGAAGTATATTAGTAATAAGTATGTTGATAATAATGGTAGTTTCGGTCATGTCCTTGAAATGGGTATTGGATGTGATGGGGACTATAAAAATATTGTGAAGTTCATGAATGAACTGGAACAGAATGTGCTTGTCACTGATATCTATGGTACATTATTGAGAATGGATGAAAACGCATCAAAAGTTGTTGCCGATATCAATATTTCAGTATGGGGGATCAATCGCTAATGAAAAAGATTTTACTTTGTATAGTACCATTCTATGCAACAATGGTTTATGCTGATCTGTCTGTACAGCAGATTGAGAATATGATCCAGAAAATTCACCTTAAAAGAGAAGGTATCAGTTTAGATACCTTGGAAAAAACAAAGGAACCTTTTGTCCGTATCAAGAAAGAGGACAATGTGACAGTCGTAGAAGTTCCAAAAACAGTAGAAGAAGATGTGAAGCTTTCGCTTCATGCAATCATGGGTGATAAAGCCTATATCAATGACGGATGGAAAAAAGTGGATGATGTAGTACTTGGTTACAAGATCATGTATATTGGTAAAAAAGGAGTTGTTCTGAGAAACGGGAATACAATCAAAAAATTGTTCCTTGGAAAACCAAAGGATGACTTTATTTTATTAGAAGAAAGGGAATAGGATGAAAAATATAAAAAACAGGGGAATTAAGTTTGCCTTGGCATGTGCTTTGGTATTGGGCTTGACAACTACAGCATCTTCAGAGAGCTGTTCCAATAAGCTTTTCTCAGTAACGATTGACAGTCAACTGACAATAGGGGATGTCATTGAGAATCTGGCTGATACTTGTGGCTTAACTGTTGTTGTTAAGGATGAGGCAGCAAGAAAAAGGATGAACAAGAATCTCTACTATGTGAAACTGAAGAACAGTACACTAAAAGGGTTTCTGAATACCATTCTTAAAGATAATGATCTACATTACACTCTTACTGGAAATAAATTGAAGATATCTTATCTGATAACAAGAACATTTCGTATTCACTATATTTCCGGCCAAAGGATCGGTAAGAGTACAGCTAATGTTACAATTGCCAATTCACAAAACTCTGCAAGTTCAACTGGTGGGATTGGAGGATCCGGTGGTAGTGGAGGAGCCGGAGGAGCCGGTTCAAATGTCTCAAAAACAGGTATTTCCATTGAGAGTAATGATGAGTTCCAGTTTTGGAAGACGGTTGAATCGGAGATTCAGCGTATCCTGATTGGTGCAGCGGACGGAAGTACACACTATACGCGAACAGGAGATACGTGGACGGGTCCTGACGGACAAGTTTGGGAGTACAATCCTCTTGCGCCTATCGTCAACCCGGAAGCAGGAATGATCACCGTGACAGGGACAGAACGTCAGATTAACAGAGTGGCAAGATATGTTCATGCACTTTCCAAGCAGATCAAACAACAGGTTCTTATTGATGTCCGTATTCTATCGGTTACATTTGACAACAGTCGAACGACAGGAGTAGACTGGACACAACTTTATGGTCTTCAAAACTTTACCGTCAGTTCATTGCAAATGGCACAGAAGAATGTTGACTCCTATACATTTGATGCGATTCAAGGTATCACTGATGCAACATTTGCATCAGGTACTATGCCCAGCAATGCAAATGTTGTTAATATTACCGGAAATGCACAAGTACAGGAAATTATCAAATTTCTTGACACTCAGGGAGATGTGAAATCCATATCTAGTCCAAGAGTTATGACGCTTAACAATCAGCCGGCATTGATTAGTGTCGGCACAGAACTCTTCTACAAGATACAGTCTGCAAGTACAGCGAGCGGTGGGGGTGGTGCCGTGGCTGCGCAGGGGGAATTGGTTGATTCAGTTTTTGCCGGTATTCTGCTGGATATCACACCTGAGATAGATGCAAATGGAATGATCACACTGAAGATCAACCCATCCATTTCAGAAACAGTTCAAGCTGTAGGTACAGACAATGCAACCAGAACAATTCCGCCTGATTTGATCAGAAGACAAATTGCATCTGTAGTAAAGGTAAGAGACGGTGAACATGCAATACTTGGAGGGCTTATTACTTCCAAAACGGGGTTTGAATCTACGAAAGTGCCTATTTTGGGAGATATCCCGATTCTTGAATATGCATTTAAGTCGGAACAAAAAATTGAACAGGTCGAAGAGTTGGTATTGATCATTACACCGCACATTGTAAAAAACGGGAAGTCTGTTTCTTTAAAAGATCTGGGATATAGTAAAGTTAATGAAAAGTAGGTATGAGTCTGCAAAAAATGTTTTTATAGATTCAGTTGATCTGGATGACTATATAGAACTTGATTCATCTCTTTGTGCTTATCAGCAGTTGGAACATAGTATTGAGAAACCTCTCAAGATGATCCTCCTGTTTGGTCGACCGGGGACCGGAAAGAGTATCCTTCTGAACCGACTTCAGGAAAAACTCAAACATAAAAAAGAGATACACTACTTTGACACACCTGCGATCAATGAAAAAGAGTTTTTCCACAAGATATTCAAGGTATTGACAAACAAATCTCTCCCCCAAAATACAGAAGTGAACTTTTCTGCCTTGGTGAATTACTGTAAGAATCTCCGGGGAAAACGTGAGATCGTTATTCTGTTGGATGAAGCTCAAATGTATGGACCGGAAATGATGGAGAAGATACGTTTGCTTTCTGACAGTCGTGCCGTAAAGTTCATTGTTTCTTTGCATAAAACTGATGATGAAGACCTTGTAGCAAAAGAGCATTTTCAGTCAAGGATATGGGAAGTGGTTGAGCTTCGCAATGCAACTTTGGATGATCAGGCAACCTATATCCACAAAAAACTTCTGAAAAAGAATCTTTTTGAGATAGCCAACAGTATCAAAGAGAAGAATATGAAACTGATACACAAGTTCACAAAAGGGAACTATAGAGAGTGCAATAAAATGATGTTCACAATTTTTGAGATCTGTGAATATTATGACAGGAACGAACCCTCCAAGATAAGCTATGATTATATCCCAAAGAGGATCATTGAAATGGCAGCACTGAAATTGGGGTATATCAATGTATAACATTAAAGCCCTCGAAGAGGAGTGGAAAAGATATAACCGGAAAAAGAAGCGACCGCTGATATTTCTTCTGGTTGTGATCGTACTGGTTGCTGCTACTTTGGTTATTGTATTGAATACGGATATCATCGAGCGCTATAAGTACAGTAGAAAAGAAGGAATATCCCATAAAACGACAGAGCAGACACAAAAGGTCTATATAGATATGGCTTTGCATGAACCGGAGAAAAAAGAGTCTGTTCAAAGTATTGATGCTCCGATGGATATCGGAGAGGATGGGATGAACGTAGGTGGTGTATCTCCTTCGGAAGATTTGCTGTCAAAACATGTGAAAAAGAAGATACATATTGAAGTTATTGATGCCGGCAGTAAAAAAAATTCCTTAAAAGAAGTGGAAAAGCGTTTCAGGTTAGCTCCGGATACGGATGATTCACTTTTCCTTGCCAGAAGTTACTATAAAAAAAGAAATTATAAAAAAACGGAATATTGGGCACTTCAGACCAATAAACTTAATGACAATATTGAGGAAAGCTGGTTGCTTTTTGCAAAAGCAAAGGTAAAACGTGGTCATAGAAACGAGGCCATTAGAATATTGAATGCTTATGTTAAAAGAACCAATTCTGCAGAGGCAAAAGTGCTTCTGAGCAAGATTAAAAAAGGCAGATTATAGACGGCTTTAGCTGAACAAACAGCACTGCATGGTATACTAACCTATAGAAAGAAGGAGGATGCTGAATGGTAAAACTAATCGAAATGATGCTGGATGAGGGGCTGATTACAAAAGACGCAATCTCCACATTAGTAAAAAGCAGACCTCCTAAAAAGATCTCTTTTGCGAACCTGATATCTGAAGGCATGATCGAACTCCCTGTTGTTGAAAATTTTCTTGTCAAAAAGATACGGCAAGGGGTGATCACTCTTTCACATCTTGAAAAGATTGAAGGTATAGATATTGTTCCCATTCTCAAGGAAGTGGCAAAAGCACTTCATGTTGAGTATGTTGATCTTGATGAAGAAGAGATTGATATGAAACTCTTTTCTGCAATTCCATACAAACAACTTTTGAAATATAATGTCATACCTATTGAAGAGACAGATTTAAATGTATTGATTGCTTTTGATGATCCTTTGGATATGGGAGCACAAGATGCCATACAGAGACTCTTTCCTAAAAAGCCGATCAGGATCGCTATTGCAAAGCCGAGTCAGATTCATCAACATCTTCAGCGTCTTGAAATAAATGAGAGTGTCAAAGGGCTTATTCAAGATATCAGACAGGACTTGAGCCAAGAGGGGAATATTGATGTTGATGACGAGGAATCTTCCGCTGTATTAAAACTGATTGATATCATCTTGAAGTCAGCAATTTATATCGGGGCATCGGATATCCATATCGAAGCAACAGAGAAAAGTTGTATTGTCCGTGAACGTGTAGATGGTATGTTAAGACAGAGTTTTACTTTCGACAAGGATATTTTCAATCCACTTTCATCAAGAATGAAACTTTTATCCAACCTTGATATTGCAGAAAAAAGAAAACCTCAGGATGGAAGGTTTTCCGCAACAGTCTCAGGCAGAGAATTTGACTTCAGGGTATCTACGTTGCCAACAATATATGGAGAGTCTATCGTTCTAAGGATCTTGGACAAGACAAAAGCAATGATCCGTCTGGAAGATGCAGGAATGAGCAAATTTTGTTATGAACGTTTTTCTCAGTCTATTAAAGTGCCCTATGGTATTGTCTTGGTTACAGGTCCTACAGGATCAGGTAAAACAACAACACTATATGGTGCGCTCAATGCAATAAAAGATGTAAAAGACAAGATCATCACGGTTGAAGATCCGGTCGAATATCAAATGAGTGGTCTGCAACAGGTTCAGGTACAACCAAATGTGGGATTGAGTTTTGCATCTGCATTGAAGTCGATTTTGAGGCAGGATCCGGATAAGATAATGATTGGGGAGATTCGAGATCAGGAAACTTTGCGTATTGCAATTCAGGCAGCACTTACAGGGCACCTTGTTCTCTCTACGTTGCATACGAATGATGCCATTTCTGCTGTTACCAGAATTCTGGATATGGGTATTGAAGAGTATCTGGTCAGTGGCGCATTGGTGGCTATTCAAGCGCAAAGACTTGTTCGTAAGATATGTACGCATTGTAAAAAAGAGACAGTGTTGCCGGAAAGATTATTGAAGGATATTAGGCAGTATCTTCCCGAGAATCCCACTTTTTACAAAGGTGAAGGATGTAAAGAGTGTGGTTTAAGTGGGTATAAGGGGAGAGAAATGATTTCTGAAGTATTGACGATAAGTGAAACATTCTCACGTATGATTGCACGGAATGCCTCGAAAGAGGAGATGACGAAACAGGCAATAGAGGAGGGCTTTATCAGTATGTTTGAAGATGGTGTCCACAAAGCATTGGAAGGTAAAACGACCATTGAAGAAATTTATAGAGTAGCGAGACTATAGAAATGAAATATTTTAATGTAATAGTTATGGAACGGGGTAAAAGGCGTACTGAACTTATGAAAGCTGAGTCAAAAATGGCTGCAGTACAGATGGCAAAGAAAAAATTTTCAATGAATGCTATGATTGTAAAGGCAGAAGAAACTACCGCTCCTGTAGAGGAGGTGATTTCTGACTTTGTTGCAAGTATGAAAAAGTCTTTGAAACCGAAGATTCCGATGAATGATAAAATTTCAACAATCCGTCAGATAGCGGTCATGACAGATGCAGGAATCGCTATTAATGACACACTAGAAGATGTTGCAGACAATACACACAACCAGCGGCTTAAAGAAATATATACCAATATCAATAATGATATCAATTCAGGTCATAGTCTTTCTGATGCAATGACACCGTATACAGAAGAATTTGGTCATGTCGCTTTAGCAATGACAAAACTGGGAGAGAGAACGGGTAATATCTCTGAATCATATCATAAACTGGCAGATATTTTGGAAAATATCCGAGACAATACAGCAAAGTTTAAAAAAGCGATTAGAACGCCACTGATAACGTTGGCTGCCATGGGTATTGCCTTTACGATTTTGATCATGGTCGTCGTTCCTAAGTTCAAAGATATATTTTCCAAGTTTAAAACTGAGTTGCCTTTGCCTACACAGATATTACTGAAGCTTGAATGGGCATTTAGTAATTATGGCCTTTATATATTGGCAGCACTTATTTTTGGTATATTTATGTTTAAATATATGTATAAAAATAATGAAAATTTTAAGTACCAGATGGATAAACTGATGATCCATCCAAAGTTTTATCTGATCAACAAAGCGATCTTCCTTTCTACCATGCATAAGTACAATCTGGTTTTTGGCGAACTTGTCCGTTCGGGTATTCCAGTCTCTGAAGCATTAGAGACAGCGGTTGGTATGGTTGATAATCTTGCGATCAAAGAGCAGCTTTTGACAGTCAATGCGAATATTGGTAGAGGGATGAACCTCGCAGAAGCATTTGCTATCACCGGTTTGTATGAGAATATGCTGCTACAAATGATCAAGGCAGGTGAAGCGGGAGGACAGCTTGATGCCATGCTTGAGAAAGTCACACAGTACTATGATATGCAGTTTCAGGATCTCATTGACAACCTTGCTGCATATATTGAGCCGATCATGCTTTTCTTTATTGCAGCGCTTGTACTACTGATGGCTCTTGGTATCTTTATGCCAATGTGGGATCTCGGAAAAGCGGTCAAAGGCTAAAAGGAGAGTAATTCTCCTTTTTGAATGTAAAGTAAGAAGGTATATTTTAATTAAAGCCTGTGGTGTCGGATCGCCTTCTCCAAATCTTCAGGTGTATCAATGCCGAAACTCTCCGTTTGTACTTCTATCATTGCAACTTCATAGCCATGGTAGAGCGCACGCAACTGTTCAAGCTTCTCTATCTCTTCAAGTGGTGCAGGCTCTAGTGTACAGAATCTACGCAGTGAACTGACAGTAAAGCCGTATATTCCCAAGTGCCCTTTGTACCGGTCAAAGTGGTGGTCTCTGGGGTAAGGGATTTTGGCACGGGAGAAGTAAAGAGCAATGTCGTCTGTGTCGGTGACGACCTTGACGATGTTTGGGTCATCGGCTTCAGGATTGCTGATGAATTTGTAGCAGGAATTCATCAGTATTTTGTCATTACGGCTGTTCTTTTTTGTCAGGTCATGGATCGCCTGTACCACTTCGCTTTCGATAAAGGGTTCGTCTCCCTGAACATTGATGACGATTTCACTCTCTTCCAGTCCCAGTATCTGTGCCGCCTCGTAGATGCGGTCGGTACCGCTCTGGTGTGCCTCCGAGGTCATGACTGCTTTGATGTCGTGTGCCGCAGCGATGTCGATGACCTCCTGCGAATCGGTGGCAATGACTACAGTGTCGATATCCTGTACGGTCATGGCGGTACGGACGACCATGGGAACACCGCCTATGTCTGCAAGAACTTTGTTTGGGAAACGGCTGGAGCCGATGCGTGCGGGGATGATGATCATTTTATTGCCTTGTGCGTGATTATTACTACGATTTTACACTCTCTATGCTAAAATACAGCACTTTAAACAATGGGGATAGTATGAAACAGGCACTTTTGCTGCTGAACATGGGGGGACCCAACAATGTTGAAGAGGTAGAGCTGTTTTTGCGCAATATGTTCGCGGACAAGAACATTTTGCCTATGAACCCTTATATGCGCAGTTTTGTTGCCAATATCATCATCTCCAAACGCCTTGAAGAGGTCAAAGAGAACTACCGTCTGCTTGGCGGGAAATCGCCGCTTCCGGAACTGACACAGAAGCTTGTAGGGAAGCTTGAAAAAAGACTCTCTATGCCTGTGTACCCCGTGATGCGTTATGTACCACCGTTTGCTGACAGAACACTGTATGCCTGTCAAGAGCAGGGGGTGGAGGAGTTGATCCTTTTTCCGATGTACCCGCAGTACTCTACGACAACAACGCGCTCTTCTGTGGAGGATATAGAAGAGCGATGCGAAGCGATGGGGTACCATCCGAAGATCACGGTGATTGAGCCCTATTATGATGACTTTGACTACATTGAAGCTTCGGTTGCGAAGATTGTGGAGGCGATGGAGGGTAAGGATACGCAGGAGTACGACCTGCTACTCTCTGCACACGGTCTGCCTATGAGCATCATTCACGCAGGCGATCCCTATCAGAATCAGGTAGAGGGGAATGTCTCCGCCATCAAAATGTACCTTGCTTTCAAAGGCATACAGTTTCATGACATCAAACTTGTCTATCAGTCCAAAGTGGGCAATGCGGCTTGGTTGGAACCCAACCTTGCCGATGTACTGCGTAACCCAACCCACCGCAAGGTGATCATCTATCCGCTGGCATTTACCATCGACAACTCCGAGACGGTCTTTGAGCTTGACATCGAACACCGCGAGATCGCCGAGAAGCTGAAGTATGAGGACTACCGTGTAGCCCAATGTATGAACGATGACGAGAAATTTGTCGATCTGATAGTGAAGAGAGTCGATGCCCTCACAGTACAGTAAAACGATACGGATAACTTTCTGGCTGATGCTGACAGCCAGCTATATCGCTGCCATACTGCCTCAGGATGTGGCTCCAACCATGGGTGACCTCTCTGACAAAACGCTCCATTTTCTTGCATTTGGTCTGCTGACACTTCTGTTGATGCTCTCTTATCGCCTCAAGTGGTGGCAGGGTGCACTCTATATGCTCACCTATGGTGTATTCATTGAATTGACACAGGCATTTACGCCGACACGCTGTTCGGAGGGACTTGATGTGGTGGCAGACGGCATTGGTATTGCTATAGGGTTGGTTCTTTATGCCGGCTATAAGAAGTTGGAGGCGATCTGTGCAGACAGTTGAGCAATCTTTTGAGAGCCAGACAGAGGTCAACCGCTCCAAATTTTTAACATATCTTGTTCCCTACACCCGGTTTGACGGTTTACAGGAGAAGCTCAAATCCCAACACCCCAAAGCCAATCATGTGGTCTATGCCGTGCGCTACCTGAACGAATATGATCAGATTGTAGAGAACAGCAGTGATGACGGAGAGCCCAAAGGGTGTGCAGGCGTACCGGTACTCAATGTACTTCGCGGGGAAGAGATGATCGAGTGTGCGGTACTTATCGTACGCTATTTTGGCGGTATCAAGCTGGGAACGGGCGGTATGGCGCGTGCTTATGCGCAGGCGACAAAAGATGTGTTGGCAGTTGCAGATGTTGTGCCGTATGTGAAAGAGGTGAAATATACTTTCAAGACGGATTACAGCAGTGTAGACAAGGTGATGTATGCACTTAAGCAGTGTGACATTACTGCAATCGAGCGGGAGTTTGGTCTAGATGGCGTGTCGTGGACGATCATGGCAGGTAAAGAGAAGATCGAAGCCTTTATCAATCGCAGCTGAAAACTACTTCTTCTTCCCTTTTGATAATATATACTTTGCGATCCCCTCAAGCTGTTTGGGCGTCAGGTCTGTATAGGCACGCATGGGAATGGTATACTGAGGCCAGGCACCTTTGCTGCCGTGTGTAATAGCCTTGATGATCGGTACTGTACCCTGTGTTTGATATTTTTTGCCGATCTGTGCAAAAGTGGGGGCGATCTTTCCCCCTGCTGCGACATGGCACATTTTGCAGTCTTTGATCGCTAATACCTGCTCTGCTGGTGGCATTGCGGCGATCTTTGCATGTTCCTGCATGATCTCGAGCAGTTTCATTTGATCGTAACGGTTAAATATGTATTGGGCAATGGCATCCAGCTCCTCTTCGGTGACATTGCCTTTTTGTGAAGGCATCAACCCATACTTGTCGAGCATTTCTTTGGTGCAGTAGGAATTGTCCCTGTCAGGATAGATCACATAGCTTTTGACAAAAGAGGTGAACTTGCTCTCCACATCAGAGGGGTTCGCCCCTTCAGCCATCCACTCTTTGAGATGAACTGTGACAGTATAGAGAGGAGGAGCTTTTTCTGTATCACTTGTTTTAGGAGGCATATCGAGATTGTGGCATGCAGCACACTTCTCTTGTGTAAGTTTCTCACCGTTGTAATGGTGCGTTTGGGTTTGATTGGAACATGCTGTAAAGATCAAGAGAATAGAAAGGGGAAAGAACCTTTTCATTATATAACCTTGGGGTATGATTTTAATAATTATACCTAATGACTATTAATGGAGAAAGTTTTTTATGATAGCTAGGATTATAGAGACAAAAGCCTCTACAATGCTTCCTCATCCTCCTCATCCGTTCTGATACGAATGGTTTTGCTCACATCGGAGACAAAGATCTTTCCGTCACCGATTTTGCCAGTTTTGGCAGCCGTTTTAATGGCTTCGATGGCTTTGTTGAGGTACTCCTCTCCACTGACAACGATCTCTATCTTTACTTTGGGGATGAACTCGACGACATACTCCGCACCTCTGTAGAGCTCGGAGTGTCCCTGTTGTCTTCCGTAGCCTTTGACCTCGGAGATGGTCATTCCTTCGATACCGGCTTCTACTAATGCTTCTTTGACATCGTCCAGTTTGAACGGTTTGATGATCGCTTCTATTTTTTTCATGGGTAACTCCTTTGGGTTTAAATACTTCGTCTAAATTCGGGGTAGGCTTCAAGACCGCATTCGTCTATGTCAAGCCCTTGTACCTGTTCATCATCGCTTGCTCTAAACGGTACGAACTTATTGATAAGATAGAGTACAACAAAAGAGCTTGTAAATGCGAACAGACCTACTACCAGTACGCCTTTGACCTGTGCCCAGAGAGAAACATCGGCAAAAACGGCCACGGCCACGGTTCCCCAAATACCGTTGAGCAGATGTACAGAAAGTGCACCTACAGGGTCGTCCAGTTTGAGTCTATCAAAGAGTGAAACGCCATAGACGACGATCAATCCGCCGATAGCGCCGATGTAGATCGGCTCATAAATATTGAACATATCCGCTCCCGCAGTGACGGAGACCAGCCCTCCCAGTGCGCCGTTGAGGATCATCGTAATATCAAATTTCTTATATTTGATATACATGATGAGTCCGACGATGATAGCACCGGCAAGTCCTGCTGTATTGGTATTCATAATGGTGAGTGCGACAAGATCGGCATTTTCCTTGGTGGAGATGGAACCGACCGATCCACCGTTGAAACCAAACCAGCCGATCCAGAGCAGCAGTGCACCAAGGACGACCAGCGGAATGTTGGAAGCGGGGATGACCCTGATCTGCCCGTTTTTTCCGTAACGTCCTTTTCTGGGACCAATGATGAGAATTGCCGCAAGCAGCGCCCATGCACCGGTCGAGTGAATGACAGTACATCCGGCAAGGTCATGCATGGCGGAGATGTCGAAGATGGTTCCATCAAGTATATTGGCTCCCCATGTAATGTTGACCACTAACGGATAGATGAAGGCTGCCATGACAATGGTGAACCAAACCAGTGGTACGATGCGTACCCGTTCGCTCACCCCGCCGCTCATAATATTGACTGTTTTCCCGACAAATGCCATTTGGAAGAGAAAGGCAGCCCATTTGCTCATGCTGTCGTTCTCCCAGCTTCCAAAGGCAAGTGTATAGCCGATCAGCAGGAACGCCATGGAGGCGACGGCGTAGATCATGGTGTTGACCGTCAAGACGGCAGTGACATTCTTGGTTCTTACGAGTCCCGCTTCGAGCATCGCAAACCCCGGCACCATAAAGATGATCAGGGTCATTGCAAAGAGTGCGAAGAGGGTGTCGATGACATAACTCATTTCCATTCTGACTCCTTAAAATTTTGTACATATAAGTGTAGCAGTCAGGCAAAAAGAATGGTAGAAAAAGATGACTGTTTATTGGGCAGAAAATTGATGAATTTAAAAAGAAGGGTGTTTTTTATGATTAATTTTTAGACAATATAGGTGAATGATAAAGATCCCCGATCGGAGTTGGGGATGACAAGTAACAATCGTCATTCCCGTGAAAACGGGAATCTTATATAGATATACATTAAAGTGCTTCCGCATCTTCCTCATCTGTTCTGATACGGATGGTTTTGGAGAT
>JAJRRK010000099.1 GCA_024279555.1 Campylobacterales bacterium | reverse complement strand
CGGTCTATCCGTTTGTCGAAGATACCGATGAGTTCAATGTCGGGTGCATGCTTGAGCACTTCACGCAGATGCAGGTTCGAGGAGGGTTCAAGAGCAGAGACGAGCACTTTCATGGCACTTTTCCTTCGCAGATATAAGTAGGAGTATACACTAAAAAGATAAAATTTGACTTTTGCAAACTTTAGTGATAAAATGAAATAAAGTTTAGTCAATAAGTATAAGGTTAGATGATGTCAAAAGCACCTGAATTTTACTATTACACACCGCTTGAGAACGGAAAGATACAGTGTGATCTGTGCCGTCACTACTGTCACCTCAAAGAGGGGCAGGTGGGCATTTGCGGTGTCAACCAAAATGTCGGAGGAAAGCTCAAGAACCTTGTTTATGGTCACCCCATCGCGCTGAACGTCGATCCGGTGGAGAAGAAACCACTCTACCATTTTCTGCCTGCTTCACGGGTACTGTCGTTCGGGACGGTAGGGTGTAACTTCAAATGCCCTTTCTGTCAGAACTGGGATATCTCACAGAGCAAGCAGATCAATGAGGAGATCGAAGTAAGTCCGCAGCAGATGGTACAGCTTGCCATCGAGCAGGGTGCAGCATCTATCGCCTACACCTACAACGAGCCGACGATCTTCTACCCCTATGCCAAGGATATTGGTCTCATCGCAAAAGAGAAAGGCATCAAGAACATCTTTGTCAGTAACGGGTTTGAGTCCAAAGAGATGATAGACGATATGGCCACGTGGGTCGATGCGGCGAACATTGATCTGAAGAGCTGGGATGAGAAATACTACAAAAAAGTGCTTAAAGGCGGGTTTGAAGCGGTCAAAGATACCCTGCGCCGTATGGTGAAAGCCGGTATATGGGTCGAGGTAACGACACTGTTGATCGAAGGAGATAATGACAGCCGGGAAGATCTTGAAGCAATGGCAAACTTTATCGCCAACGATCTGGGTGTGCATGTACCGTGGCATCTGAGTGCGTTCCATCCTGACTATAAAATGCAGGATCATCATGCGACAGCACTTGCAACACTCAAAAGAGCGGAGCAGATCGGACGAGATGCGGGACTATACTATATCTATCTGGGCAATGTCGGCGTGGAGAACCCGACACGCTGTCCACAGTGCCATGAGGCTGTCATCGTCAGACGCAGTTACGGCTATATCGACAACAGACTGGTCGATGGCAAGTGTCCGACATGCAGCAGAAAGATCAAAGGGGTGTGGGAGTGAAGAATGAAGAGTGAAAAATTTATGGGTGTAGGGTCGGTTTACCGACCTCAATATTGAATGGATGAGGAGAATGAAATGAGCATAAGAGAAACAGCGGTAGCCGGACAGTTTTACCCCGCACGGGTAGATGAGATCCGTGGAATGATAGAACACTACAACAAGATACTCGACGAACATGTCAATATGGATGAACTGCTTGCCCTGAAGACGCGTGCAGTCATCGTGCCGCACGCTGGGTATGTCTACAGCGGCTTTACCGCCAATGTGGCACTGCGTATCCTTGGGGCGCAGAAGCAGATTGAACGCGTGGTGGTCATAGGACCGAGCCACAGAGTCTATCTGGAGGGGGTTTCCGTGGCGGACTATGACCGTTATGAGACACCCTTTGGTGATCTGAAGGTAGACAAGATGCTGGTGCGAAAACTTGAAGAGGAGTATGGGCTTGCTTTCTATCCCGAAGCGCATGCAGAGCACAGTACGGAAGTACAGATGCCTTTTGTGAAGTACTATCTGTCCGATGTATCGGTGGTGGAACTGGTCTACGGAAAGGAAGACCCTGCACACCTCTCAGGGATCATCGACATGCTGCTTGACGATCCGCACACGGCGGTGGTCATCAGTACCGATCTGAGCCACTACTACGACATCGAAAAGGCTAACAAACTTGACAGTATCTGCCTTGATGCCGTCAGCCGCCTCGACCCGCTGGAGCTGCATCAGGGGTGTGAAGCGTGTGGGAAGATCGGCGTGGAGGCAATGATCCTCAGCGCAAGAGAGAGAGGGCTCAAGCCTAAAGTACTCGACTACCGTACCAGCGCCGATGCAAGCGGTGACAAAAGTCAGGTGGTCGGGTATACCAGCGCAGTGTTTGTAGAGGAGGCAGAGAATGGATAAGAAAGAGGTATTGCTCACACTTGCCCGTGCGGCGATCGCCGAGGAGTTCGGCATTGACTACGGCGTGGACAAAGAGGCACTCAGAGCACAAAATCCGTGGCTGAATGAAAAGGGAGCGGCATTCGTGACGCTCAATCTTAAAGGCAGCGGGGCGCTGCGTGGATGTATCGGCTCCATCATCGCCCACCAGTCTTTGTATGATGACATTGTCAAGAATGCCAAAAGTGCTGCATTCGGTGATCCGCGTTTTAATGCTTTGAGCCCTGAAGAGTTCGATGCCATCACCATCGAGGTCTCACTGCTTACCCCGCCGCAGCCGCTTCCCTACAGCAGCATTGAAGATCTGCGAAGCAAGATTCGCCCCGGCATAGACGGGGTGATACTTAAACTCGGCGGCTATCAGGCAACCTACCTGCCACAGGTGTGGGAACAGCTTCCCGACTTTGATGCGTTCTTCTCGACACTATGCCAGAAAGCGGGACTTCCGGGCAACTGCCTTGTGCAGCACCCTGAGATCTATGTCTATCAGGTCGAGGAGTATGCCGAAGACCACTAAGGGCGTATCTGCTTCAGCAGCTTTTGCAACTCGGCAAGGCTGCGTGTGTTGAGCACATCCTCTTTCTCCAGCCATCCTCGCCGTGCCTGTCCGATACCATAATGCATCAGGTTAAGGTCTTTGGGTGAATGTGCATCGGTCGAGATGACCACCGGTACTCCCACCTCTTTTGCAAGGCGGCAGTGTCTGTCATTGAGGTCGAGGCGGTCGGGTTGTGCGTTGAGCTCCATGAAACATCCTCTCTCTTTGGCTGCTTCCATCACTTTCTCCATATCGACCGCATAGGGTTCTCGCAAGTTGATAAGCCGTCCGGTCGGATGGGCGAGTATGGTGAAGGCGGGATGCTCCATCGCTTTGAGAATACGTGCCGTCTGCTTCTGTTTTGAAAGATCGAATTTGAAATGCACAGCGCAGACCACAAGGTCGAGTGCATTGAGTATATCATCGGGCAGGTCGAGGCTGCCGTCTTCGAGTATGTCCACCTCGGCTGATTTGAACAGGGTGATCCCATCCATCTTCTCATTGATACGGTCGATCTCCTCGAGCTGCTCTCTGAGGCGTTTCTCATCCAGCCCATGGGCGATAGTCAGATGTTTGGTGTGGTCGGTAATGGCGATGTACTCGTAGCCTTTGGCCTGTGCGGCTTTTGCCATGGTCTCAATGGTTTCCATGCCGTCACTGTAGAGAGTATGCATGTGCAGGTCTCCACGTATGTCCTTGGGTTCGATGAGGTGTGGGAGTGTATGTGTCTGTGCTTTGGCGATCTCTCCTCGGTTTTCCCGCATTTCAGGCTGGATGTAGTCCATTTCAAGCAGCCGGTAGACATCTCCCTCTGTTTCGCCGCCGAGTCGTTCATCTCCATGGAATATCCCGTATTCGTTGATCTTCATGCCCCGCTCTTTTGCCATCTTTCTCAGTGCGATGTTGTGTGCTTTGGAGCCGGTGAAGTGGTGTAGGGTGGCACCGTAGGAGCGGTCATCGACGACACGAAGGTCGACAGCCATCCCGTTGGAGAGTCGTACCGAGGAGCGTGTGGTGCCCTGCATGATGACCCGGCTTACTTCGGGCAGAGAGGTGAAACGTGCCATGATATCGCTCCCCTCTGTGGCGGAGGCGACCATGTCGATGTCATGTACGGTCTCTTTGCAACGGCGTATACTTCCTGCCACCGAGATCTCCTGTACTCCGGATGCTTTCAAAAGCCTCTCTTTGAGCCACATAGCTGTCTCTTCGGCTTCGTCTATACGGAAGCGTTTCTCCTCGTAGCGGTGTCTCTTTACTCCATTGGCGATCTTCTCTATCAGTTTGGGACCAAAGCCCGGTACCTTGTCGAGTTTACCGTTTTCGAGTGCCTGTTCGAGATATTTTATGGAGTTGATGTGAAGCATCTCATGCAGCAGCCGCACCCGTCCGGGCCCAAGCCCAGGGATCTTCAGTAGGGCTTCAAGCTGGGGCGGATGGCTGCGTTTGAGCCTCTCAAGGTAGCGGAGTCTTCCTGTGGTGACGATCTCGGCAATCTTCTTTGCCAGCTCCTTCCCGATGCCCCGAAGCTGACTGAGGTCGAAGCCCTCTTCGACAAGTTCCGCCATGCTTCTGGGGTAGGAGAGGATGGTACGGGCAGCATTTCTGTAGGCACGTACACGGAAAGGGTTCTCCCCGTCGATATCGAGTAGATCGGCGATCTCATTGAACATTTCGGCGATCTGTCTGTTGGTGACTCTCATCACTTCTCCTTTTGTGCCGGCTTTGTCTTATTGTACCATCTATTTGATTGCCGTATTTCTCATTGGGGAATGGAGAACTGTTTGGGAAAGAGGTAGAAACGCTGCTTTCCTCTGGTGTTTGCCTGTTCAAAATCGATAGCGACCAAACCGGTGGTGGGAATGTTCCAGATGGGTTTGTCTGAGATCTCGTCGTTGAACATGGTCAGTCCGGGGTTGTGTGAGACGAGCATAATGCTGTTATGGGTGGCAAAGGCTTCGTTTATGACAGTGTGGAAGTCACTGGGGTGTGCTTCGTAGAGTCTCTCATCGAGCTTGAGAGGTACGCCAAGAGTCTTGGCAAATATCTTGGCGGTTTTTTTAGCACGTTTGGCGGGACTTGAGATGATGATGTCGGGTCTTTCTCCCATCTCTTTGAGTGTTTGTGCCATGAAAGGTGCGTCCCGTTTGCCGCGTTTGTTGAGTGGACGGTCGAAGTCTGACAGGCTCATATCCTTCCAGCTCGATTTGGCGTGACGCAGCAGGTAGAGGGTTTTCATGCCGCCTCTTTGTTGTAGCGGTGCCAGACCTCCCAGATCTCTCCCGCCATCTTTTCGTAGAGTTCCCGTTTTCCTACAGCATCTTTACCGTACCAGCTTTGAAACTCCTCATAGACAATCTCGGTCAGCTCTTCTTTGGTGTGCACTTCTTTGATGCGCGAAAGGATGGTCGCCGCTTCAAGATCGTACTCGTCACTCTCGATGACCGCGGCTCCGACATCCATGGGGTCGTACTTGAGGAGTATGGCACTGATGTCAAGATGCAATGCTCTGTTCTTTTTTTTCATCTGCTCCTCCTTCTGTCTTGTTGTGTTATGGGTATGCAAGGGTTATTAGAGGTGCCCTTATTATAAAAAAGTAGGGTATATGGAGGGTTAATAGGTTAGAAAAGAGATTTATGCCACCTTTTCATACTTGCGGATATCTACCTCCACACCACTCTTGATAATTTCTCTGGCTTTCTGAAGAAGCTTTTTGGTAATGGCATCATCAATATAGGTTTCACCGCAATTGTCACATACTTGTGCGGGTACTTCTTTGAAAACAATGGTTGAACCCTCTTTCTCCAAAGTGATGGTTGTACTGCCTACTTTTGTCTCTCCGTGTTTACAGATCATACATTTCATTTTTCAATCCTTTTTCTGTAATCATCTTTCCATTTTTCTTTATCGGGATAATATGCCGTGATGATTATAATTTGATCATCTTCATCGTTTTTTGCGTATACGACATGAAGTGTTTCTATCGTTTTGTGTAGTGTTAAAAATGATGGATAGGGCTTGTCCTCCAAATAGGTTTCAATAATTTCACCATGCTTAACTGCCTCCTCTATGTCCTCTGCCGAGATATCTCTTTCGAACATTCTCTGGATGGCATGTTCTCTATAGATAAAAGTCAAATATAGCCTTTTGTTGTAAATGATGGTTTATTATATCAAAAAACATCACTTTGCCAAAATGAAATTTTTCATTTGATAAATAAGGTTCAACTGTCTTGCAAAAATGCCAAGACCTTCTGCCTGACATAATCGTGAAAAGGGTTCCATCGTTGTCTGAGCAGCAGTGCAGGGGAGACGAGCAGTACGCCTGTCTCGCCGTACATTGCAGCCTGTCCCAGTTTGATGCCGGGACTTGTTGGTGCCTCGTTGCTGCCGTAGAGCGGATCAAGTGGAGAGATGGGTATGGCAAGATGTGAAAGCGAGTAAAGCCCTTGTGGCCATTGTAAAGCGAGTGTTTCAACTCTGCGGTCGCCGATGATGCGTTCGACACTCCGGTTGCCGGTATATCTGTTACTGATGAACTCAAGGGTGTAATTGTCATTTTTTTTAGCTTTTTGCAGAAGCGATGCTATGGAGTGTTGCACAGAGCTTTTGACCACATTGTTCTTGTCAAAATTGTGGTTGATGTCAAAAAGTACGAGTCTGTGGTCGCCTTTGGGGAGTCTTTCAAAGAGGTTTTCGACTACCGCCGGGATGGAAACGGTACTGTCAACGACCGAAGAGAAACTCAGCACGGGCGGAAAAGGTTTGGGATTTTTAGTACGCTGGTAGCGATAGAACTGCTCCTGTACCCTCTTTGCCAGACGGTAGACCTGATCACCGGCATTGACAGCAAACGAACCGTACTTGAAAGGGTCGTACTCGGGCAGAATGCTGTTCCACTCCAGTTTGGGCAGGTGCAGCAGGTGACCGATGCGGCTCTGCCACACTGCCAACGGTGCAGCGGCACTGACGCCGATGGCGGGAGAGTAGAAGACCAGAGCATCCGGCACACGCAGCGGTGAATCCTTTTCAAGCGATTTGAACGTATAGTTGAGCGCCAGTGTCGCACCGGTGGAGTAGCCTATGATGTAGAGGGGTTTGTGCTTCATTTTTTCCCGGAGATGCTTCATGCCAAGCTCTACCACCGCAGCCATATCCTGCCATTTGAGACCGGTGAGTCCCGAAGGAACGGTACCGTGTCCGGGCATGCGCAGTCCAAGCACCCAGTACCCCGCTTTATGTAGGTACTCTGCCTGTGTATGTAGACTGTAGGGGGCATCGGACATGCCGTGCAGCAACAGTACCGCCCCTTTGGGGTTGTCTGCCGGCATTTCAAAGCTTCTGTTCCAGTTGGGACTCCAGCGATCAGGGTCTGCAAGACTGCCTGCCGTGTAGCGGTTGATGCTGTTTTGCTCCTGCGGCGTGACTTTGTCGTAAACCTCTGTTTGGAGTTCTTGAAAGAGCCGCTCTTCCAGATCAAAGTAGTCTTGAATGTTTTTGACCCCGCTGTGTACAGTGAACTCTTCTTTCAGGCGTACGGTATGCCAAGTTGAGAGGGCGGGGAGAGAATCTATATAGAAGTAAAACATCATCCCGCCTACGATCAGCAGCCCCAAAAGTGCAAGTATAAGTAGACGATACACCTGTTTGAGTGACCACCACGGAATCTGCACCCAGTAACTTTTTAAAAATCCCATTTTTTTATACCGTAACTATTCCTGCCACCAAAAACCCAATAGCCGCCAACACCCCACCGATCAATGCATACGGCAGCTGCGTGCGCACATGCTCCACATGGTCGCAGCCGGCTGCCATGGAAGAGATGATGGTGGTGTCACTGATGGGGGAGGCGTGGTCGCCGAAGATGCCGCCGGCGATGACCGCGGCGATGACAAGAGGAATGTCAAGCCCCATGGTCGCTCCCAGTGCCAGAGCGATGGGCATCATGATAGAGAAGGTGCCCCAGCTTGTCCCCGTGCTAAAGGCGGTCACGGAGGCAACAAGGAAGATGAGCATGGGCATCAGCACGGGGGAGATGTTGCCGTGAAGGATGTGTGCGAGGTATTTGGCGGTGCCAAGATCGCCGATGACCTTGCCGATGAAAATGGCAAAAAGCAAAATGGCGGCGATGGGAACCATCTCTCCCATACCTTTGAAGAGCCCGTCAAAATAGGCACGGTGCGTAAGGTGTTTTGTCGTAACATAGTAGGCATACATCACCATGAGCGTTACAATGGTCGCGTAATAGACCGAGGTCGAGCCCGAGCCTTTGAAGATGTCGCCCTCTCCGGTAATGTAGAGTCCTACAGGTACGGCAAACACCATGACCAGCAGTGGCAGGAGCATGGGAAAGAGCGCCGGTGAGACCTCTTGTGCGAAGTGTTCGGGATGGTAAGGATGGGGTTTGGCATGTTTCATAGGACCGATCTCCCAGTCGGTCAAGATAACCACCAGTACCAGTAGCAGAGTGAAGATAGCGTAGAAGTTGTAGGGCAGTGAAGCAACCAGCAGGGCAATGCCGTCGCCGTTGATGACACGGCTCTCGATGGCGGTGACGATGAGCCCCAGCAGCAGCGCGCCCCATGCATTGAGCGGAATGAGCGAACAGATGGGAGCAGAAGTCGAGTCGCAGATGTAGGCAAGCTTTTCGCGGCTGACACCGTTTCGGTCACACAGCGGTTTGGCAACCATTCCCGCTACCAGCGAAGTGATGGAGGACTCGATGAAGATCACCACCCCGATAACATAGGCAAGCAGCTGTGCGCCTTTGGGGGAGTCAATCTTTTCGGACTTTTCATCAAGATAGGCAACGAAACGCTCTACTGCACCGCTGGTTGTCAGCAGTTTGATGAGCGCGCCTACCAGTAGGGTAAATAGCAGGGTCTTGGCTATCCACCCCTCGCCAAATTGCTCAATAATGCCGTTGAAAAGCGCTGCGAACGCTGCAAGCAGATCGTAGCCGTTGAGCACCAAAAGCCCGGCAAAGATACCGCCCATCAAAGAGACGATGACATCTTTTGTTATAATAGCCAAAAAGATCGTCAGAAGCGGGATGGCTATGGAGAGAATGCCGTATTCCATCTGTATGTACCTTTGAATGTTGTTTGAAAGGATTATAGCATAGAATCAGTGAGGAGT
>JAJRRK010000098.1 GCA_024279555.1 Campylobacterales bacterium | reverse complement strand
AGCACATATTTGAGTGCGGTGGCGAAGCTTTTGGTGTCTTCGCCCACCTCTCTGTGCGAGAAGATAGCTTTTTTGTTTTCGTGAATGAATTCCACCGGATCTTCCACGGTGACGATGTGTTTCTGCTCATAGAGGTTGATTTCGTTGAGAAGGGCTGCAAGAGTGGTTGATTTACCTGAACCGGTAGGACCGGTAACAAGGATGAGGCCTTTTTCTCTTTTGACAAGTTTCTTAAAGACTGCCGGAGCACCAAGGTCATCAAGAGACGGTATCTCGATGGGAATAATACGGAAAGCAGCTGCCGTATCGCCGAGGGTACGGTAGTAATTGGCTCTGAATCGTCCGATGCCCGGAAGCAGGAGGGCGAAGTCGAGTTCATTATGTTCTTCAAAGTGTTGCTTCTGTTTCTCGGTGATAAGAGAGTATGCCATCTCCTCAATATCTTCTCCTGTCAGTTTGGGGAGATTGACAGGTTTGAGCTTGCCATCGAGTCGGATCTGCGGTTCGGAACGGCTGACGAGGTGGAGGTCGGAAGCACCGTGTGCAACGACACTCTGGAGCAGTTTCTTAATGTCAAAAGTAGCCATGGGTATCCTTTAAGGGTGTAGTTTCTCTGAATATTCAGATTCATTATAACCAATGATAACTTGATCATCAAAGACGATCACCGGTCTTTTGATGAGCATGTTCTCTTTGGCAAGCCATTTGATCTTTTCTTCATTATCTAGATCGAGGTCTTTGAGTTTGAGGGTGCGGTAGGTCGTACCGCGTGTATTGAAGAGTGTTTTGATGTCTGTATGTCTGAGCCATGAACGGATTGTCTCTTCACCGACAGGTGTTTCTCTGAAATCCACGAACGTAAAAGGGATCTGGTGTGACTTGAGGTACTTGAGTGCTTTTCTGACACTGTCACAGTTTTTGATGCCGTATATCTTGAGCATGACCGGTACTACTCGATGATTGCAGGAACGATGAAGAAATCATCCTCTGCCTGTGGCGCATGGGAGAGGATGTCGGCGGCGACGCTGTTGGGACCACGCGGGATATCCTCTCTAAGCGGTGTGCCGCCTTCAAGTGTGGAGAATGCCGGACTGAGTCCGTCGGTGTCGAGTTCGTTGAGGTTTTCGATATAACCGAGAATATCGCTCAGTTGTTTCATGACCTCTCTCTTTTTCTCTTCGGCGATACGAAGGTGTGAAAGTTTCTCAAGTTTGTTCAAAAGTGTGTCGTCAATCTGCATAGTTAAGTGCCTGTTTGATAATTTATAGGGTTTTTCTTATTATATATTAATTTGGTTTAAGATATAACAACATACAATCACTCAGAGAATTACTCACTAAAGGATAAATATGATGATGCAACTGGACATGAACTCGCCGGAGTTCAAAGCGGAACTTGAGAAGACCAGAAAATTCACCGACAAGGTCTGTGAAAGCCAGGGGTGGGTCTACAGTGCCAATGAAGATGTCAACGAGGGGGTTATCCTCGGACTGGCACGTCACAAAGCCCTGTACGGAAAACGTTTCTGCCCCTGTTTTATGGTTGAGGAAGATCCTGCAAAACCGGGCAAGTTCAAAAGTACGGATGACCGTATCTGTCCTTGTAAACCGGCGATCGAAAAAGAGATCCCTGAAAATGGTATCTGTCACTGTCAAATTTTCTGTACACCGGAGTACAAAGAGAATCAGCTTAAAGAGATAGAAGCCAAGGAGAAGGCGAAGGCAGAGCTGGAAAATGTGGAAAAGAGTGAAGCCGTACAGTAAACTATAATCTTTATTGACTACAATTCGGTTCTATTTTATCGTTATGAAAGGATAACAGTGCAGGAACTATTATCGAAAGCCAACATTACTTCGGAGGAGCTTGAGAAGCTTCTTGAAGCCAGAGAAAAAGGAGAAGTCGATTTCCTTCTTGTAGATGTGAGAGAACAGATGGAGTATGATATGGGGCATATCAAAGGAGTGGATCTTTTGAAACCCACATCGACATTCCAGCAGTGGGCGGAGAGTTTCCTGAACGAGAATCAGGACAAAACGGTCATCTTCACCTGCCGTACCGGAAGCAGAAGCGGACAGGTGCAGCATGTTTTCCACTCCAACGGAATGAAGAATGCCATCAACCACTATGGCGGGATCGTAACCTACAGCGGACATATCGAGCGATAAATGTCCGAAGTGCTCTATATCCACGGCTTTGCGAGTTGTGGAAAAGGGCAGAAATCGACGGTATTGAAAGCTTATTTTGGAGAAGAGTGCTGTGATGCACCAGATCTTCCTCCTGCTCCTTTTGATGCGATTTCGATGATTGAAGAGATCGTTTCTGGTCAAGGTGAGATACTCCTTGTCGGCTCTTCGCTTGGAGGGTACTATGCGACATGGTTGGCGGAAAAATATGGACTCAAAGCGGTACTGCTCAACCCCTCAACCGAACCCTATGAAACACTGCGCCCCTATGTAGGCTGGCAAGAGCGTTTTTGTGACGGTGAACGTTTTGAGTTCAAGTCGATTTATCTTGAGCAGCTTAAACATTTGAAGGTGTCTCCAAAGCGAGGAAATTATCTTGTGATACTGCAGAGTCAAGATGAAGTGCTTGATTACCACAAAGCCAAACTGTTTTACCAAGACCAACGTGTGGTTGTAGAGTATGGCGGCAACCACCGATTTGAGAATATAAACGACTACCTTAGTATGATAGGAAACTTTAAAAATGCAGAATAACCATGTGCCCGATCTGGATGTGATCGATCTTTTTCTCAAATTGCTCAGTTTTGAGTCGATCACCCCCGATGATGCCGGCTCGCTTGATTTTATCAAAGCATATCTGCCTGGATATGAAGCTATCTGGGTGAATGAGGGAGGAGTGAAAAACCTTTTCCTCTACAAAAAGTTCGGTGAGGGAGATCACCTCTGTTTTGCCGGGCATGTCGATGTCGTGCCTCCGGGGAACAACTGGGAGAGTGATCCTTTCGTTCCACTGGTGAAGGATGGGAAGATCTATGCGCGTGGTACTCAGGACATGAAAAGCGGCGTGGCTGCCTTTGTCCAAACGCTCAAAGAGGCAGAAACCTTCAACGGTACACTCTCACTGCTCCTGACATCGGATGAGGAAGGGGATGCAAAATTCGGTACGGTTATTATGCTCGAACACCTCAAAGAGATCGGCATGTTGCCCGATTACTGTATTGTGGCGGAACCTACTTGCGAAAAGCACTTTGGTGATGCCATCAAGATCGGCAGAAGAGGATCCATCAACGGCTATCTGACCGTACACGGCAAGCATGGACATGCAGCCTATCCTGAGAAAGCGGTCAATCCGGTACATCAGATCTCTTCTGTGCTGCACCGTCTGGCAGGTGTCCATCTGGATGACGGTGACGAGGATTTTGCACCAAGCCAGATGGTCATCACCGATATCCGCGGGGGTATGGAAGTGACCAATGTCACGCCGGGTGAACTGAAGATCATGTTCAATGTACGTAACTCCACGAAAACTACACAAGAAGATGTTAGACTTCATATCGATGAGGTACTGCAAGGACTGGACTATACACTGGAGCTGACACAGGGTTCCTATCCGTTCGTGACAAACCATGACTCCAAAGTAGTCAGAGCGATACGAAAGAGCATTAAAAAGATCACAGGTGTCGACACGAAACTTTCGACCGCAGGCGGTACGAGTGATGCACGTTTCATGGGCGCGTTTGGTATCGACGTGGTGGAGTTTGGTGTCATTAACGATACGATTCATGCACCCAATGAACGTACTACTATCGAAGAGGTCAAGGCTCTCCACCGTGTTTTTACAGACATGGTTGAGGTGTTTTGATACAGAAGGAAACAGAATGAAACAACTCTCCCTTATTTTTATGCTGCTGCTCACGCTGCTTTCTGCCGGTGATATCGTCTGGCAGAAGGATCTTGAAAGTGCCCTGTCTCTGGCGGAAAAAGAGCATAGGCTGGTCATGGTGATGGTCGAGGGTGAACACTGCCGCTGGTGCAAAAAGATGCGCTATCGGACACTTGATGATGCACGTGTGGTTCAAAAACTCTCTTCCTATGTTAATGTCCGTGTCGATGAGAACGACAGAACAGCGATGAAGCTTCTGCCGGCGATACGTGGTGTCCCGACCATCTTTTTCCTCTCTCCTGACCGAAAACTGCTTCAAAAGGTGGAGGGATATTATGCAGCAGACGATTTCCTCAGTTTTTTCAAGGGGATAGAACAGCAGACATGGCAGCTTCGTTAATGCACCAAGAGGAAGCAATGCGTGTTTAGCCGGCCCCATTTTACCGAGTATGTCATGGCACGTCTGGTGACAATGGCTGTCAGTATCTTTATTCTTTTTGTGATGGTCCTTGTCTGGTTCAATGACGATGCCCAGCAGAACCTGCTTGCGATAACCTTCGTAGCTTTTGCATTCATGCTCTTCATCTACGCGATCTATCGTGGCTCCAAACAGATGCAAAAAGAGCTCATCACGCTTAACACCTACCTTGAAAATCTTGAAACGCTTGACGAAGTGGAGTACAAAGCCCGCTTTTTTACCAAAGAGTTCGAAGACCTTAACCAAAATCTTATTAAAGCGCTGAAAAAAGCCAAGAAGCGTGAAGATATCAAGCAACGCTACAATGCCAAGCTCAAACTCAAAAATAGACAACGGGCAGATATGATCTCTGCAATCGCCCATGAGTTTCGCAACCCCATTGCTTCGATCATGGGGTACTCTCAGACACTGCGCGAAGATTCGGATATTCCACCCGCACTGCAGGAGAAGTTTCTGGAAAAGATCTATAAAAACGGTAACAAGATAGAGGCACTTCTTGGACGTTTGGTTCTCTGGAACAAATTTGAAAGCGGTGAGGCGACACTGCATAAAAGCTGTTTCGATCTTTATGCACTTACTGAAGAGGTGAAACGTTCGTTAGAGGAGAAGTACAAAGGCAGAGGCATACATATCAAAGGGGAGCACTGTACTGTCGAAGCAGATCGTACCCTGATGGATGTCGTTTTGAAAAATCTCATTGAAAATGCACTGAAATATTCCAAAGAGGATGTAGAAGTGAGTATTGGACCTGGTTGCCGTGTTGCCGTGCGTGACCATGGTGTAGGTATCAGTGAGAAAGATATTGAAAAAGTGACTAAGAAATTCTACCGTTCAGGTACCCACAGCTGGGATAACTCCATGGGACTGGGACTCTCTATTGTCAAAACCATTCTCGGCTTACATGGTACGCAACTTCAGATAGAAAGTAAGCTTGGCGAGGGCTCCACGTTCTCTTTTGTCCTTGAAAAGAATGGTTCTGACGACTAAAACAGCTTTATGGCATGACAAAAGCGTCAATCATTCATTTGGCTGATAAGAGCCATTAGAAGGATTGAAAGTCACTTCCTGTCATGCTGGAATGTCTACTTTTTTACGCACAATAAAGCAAAAAACACCATTTCCTGTGAAAATCATTTGAAGTTAACAATTTATGTAATACAATTAAGGTGTATTAAGTAATCTTATTAAGAGTAATTTAGTGTGATTTTAAATCTCTCTATATTGCGTTTAATAAGCCAATTACAGATCATCAAAATCAAGGAGGAAGTATGAAACTAGGTTTCTTAGTCGACCTCAACCTTTGTATGGGTTGTAAAGGTTGTGAAGTCGCTTGTAAAGTGGAAAATGAAGTGCCACTGAGCTCTTGGCGTCTACGTGTCAAATATATCGATATCGGGACATTCCCCGACACGAAGCGTTCATTTACACCGCTTCGCTGTAACCATTGTGAAAGTGCACCGTGTGAGCGTATCTGTCCGGTATCGGCTCTACACTATTTGGAGAATGGTATCGTTAATGTCGACTCGGCACGATGTATCGGGTGTGCAGGTTGTATGATGGCATGTCCTTACGGTGCGATCTATATGGATCCTGAAACCAATACAGCGGATAAGTGTACCTACTGTGCGCACCGTATTGAAAGTGGCATGATGCCTGCATGTGTGGTCATCTGTCCTGTACAAGCCAACATCTTCGGTGATGTTGAGGACGATACAAGCAACATTTCGCAGTATATCATGGCGCATCAGGGAAGTGTGCAGGTACGTAAACCTGAAAAACACACTGAACCTAAGCACTACTATGTCGGTGGCGGCAGACAGACGCTCGATCCTCTTGCACAGCAGCGTATTGAAGGATATAGTCTCTTCAACAACATTACACACCTTGAGCATGTCGGTGATCCAAATCACGGCGTACTCGACAGATTCCTTGCGCCGTTCACAAGTCATGAGATACATGATAACAGCAGTATGATGGACTGGGCTGAAAAAGGCGGAGAAGATACACATGAAGAAGGAGGTCACTAATGGATAGCGCAATTCATGCAACACAGGCGGTCGTTACACTTGATGTCGCTCTACCCGGTATTATCTGGGGCTGGATGATCACATTGAATATGTGGGCGAAGTCAGTTGGTACGGGAGTGATCCTTGTGGGAGCCTTCCTGCTTTACAGACATAAAAAAGATGAGATGCCCAATCTCAGATGGCTCATGCCGCTGATCTCGTTCATCTTCTTGAACATCTTTTTGCTGTCTACACTGACAGACCTGCATCAGCCGTACAGAATGATCAACATCTTCCTCCATCCGCACTGGACATCAGCTATTACGGTGGGGGCATGGATGGCTTCGCTCTTTACTGCGTTGGTGACCGTACTGATGGTTATCGGATTCTTCGATGCCCATCCGGATGTGAGAAGAAACTGTGCACTCGCCAAGACAGCAAGAGCAAACAGTGGGCTCTATGAGAAGATCTTCCCGTTCGTTGTTTTTCTGGCGATCCCTGTAACACTTTATACAGCGATCATTATGGCAGAATCAAGCGCAAGAGAGCTCTGGCAGGCACCTGCGGAAGTAATGCAGATGATGTGGGCAGCGCTGCTTGCAGGCTCTGCAGCACTTATTCTGATCTCGGGTAGCTGGAGCAAGGAGGCAAGACGCGACCTTGCTTTGGTACTTGCTATTGCGACATTCTTCAGCTTCCTGATGTATATGGGTGAGTATTTCTTCTCATTCAAGTCTTCCGAAGCGGAAGCGACACTGGCTTACGTCCATGCAGGCGGTGAGTACAATGTAGAGTTCTGGTTTGGTATGGTACTTGGCTTTATCGTGCCGTTCTTCCTTGCTGTAAGCAATATGAAGAGCGATAACAAAACCTTGTTGAGATTTGCAGCGATCTTGGCATTGATTGGACTGTACATGGCAAAAGATGTATGGCTCAAGATCCCACAAATGCTACCGTTGAGTTAAGGAGGATAGGATATGACAAAAGTAAACAATGAACAATCTACATTTGTAGAAAGTAGAAGAACATTCCTGAAAGGTACTGCCTACAGTGTAGCAGGTGCTTCACTGGCAACAGGTGTCTTCAAGGCTATTGCCGAGACACCTGCAGAGGCAGAAGAGGGCAAGTTCTCAGCAACACCTGAGACACTCTCTTTCTACCCGCCATTCAAAGACTGGGACAGCTTTAAGGAGCTCGACGGTAATGACTGGAAACGTGGTGGTGCCGGCAGAAACGGTATCGCGACAGAAAAAAACCCTGATGGCATCAAGGTTAACGAGTTCATGCTCGTACCTACCGTATGTAGTAACTGTGAGGCACAGTGTGGTTTGACCGCATGGGTTGAAGTGGGTGAGTACAAGAAGACCAAAGACCCCAGAAGTCTCCGTGTCAAGAAGTACATGGGTAACCCTCTACATGCAGGATCACGCGGCCGTAACTGTGCCAAAGGGTATGCGACGCAGTCACAGATGTATGATCCTGACAGAATCCCTTTCCCTCTCAAAAGAGCACCAGGTTCCAAAAGAGGTGAAGGAAAGTGGGTAAGAACCACTTGGGATGATGCAATGAAAGAGATCGGTAAGAAGATGCATGATACCCTCAAAAAGGGTGATGAGATGTCAAGAAAGCTTATCATGTATCATGTCGGTCGTCCGAACGAGAATGGGTTTGGTCACAGAATCCCTCACTCTATGGGATGTGACGGATATGACTCTCACACCAACATCTGTTCGGCAGGTGCGCGTGAAGGTACGATCCAGTGGGCGAACGATGACCGTAACTCACCGGATTGGGCGAATGCGAAGCTGATCTTCCTACAGTCTTCCCACGCAGCAGATGCAGGGCACTACTTCCAGCAGTCTGCGGGTTACATCGCTGACGCTCGTAAGAAGGGTGCGAAGATGGTCGTTCTGGATCCGAGACTTTCCAACTCTGCGGGGATTGCAGATCTTTGGATCCCTGTATGGCCGGGTACGGAGACAGCACTCTATCTTTATCTTGCCAACAGAATACTGCACGAGAAAGATATTAATGGGAATGACCTTGTCAATCATGACTTTGTGAAGAACTGGATCAACTGGGATCAGCTCATGAAGGACAGAGAGCAGCTCTCTTTCATGGTTCAGGAAGGCATCATCAAGACCATGCCGCAGGATGAAAGCTATGAAAGTTACATCGAGTTGATGAAAGAGCTCTATGCACCATACACCAAAGAGTTCGTCACCAAAGAGTGTAAGATTGCAGGATATGAGGATAGACTTGATGAACTCTTTGAAATGTTCATCGATGCGGGTGACAGAGTTGCGACCTTCCTCTGGAGAGCAGGGCCAATCGCACACAGAGGTGGATGGATGATCACCAGAGCGGGATTCCTCCCGCTTGCACTCAGAGGTGCGATGCGTGGTGATGTAGGTGGTGTGAGTATGCACCACTGGCATGTTATCTCCGTTAACGGTAAGGGAGATGCTGCAACGGTTGCGGGCGAAAGACCTCCAAGAGTGGATGTCTGGAACGAGATCGCATGGCCGCCTGAGTATCCGCTCAGTACCTATGAGATGTCCCATATCATGCCGCACCTGTTGATGGATGATGAGTGGAGAGCAAAGTGGAAAGCTAAAGGTTTGACACAGATCCCTGACAAACTGGCAGTCTGGATCCCACGTATGTATAACCCTGTATGGATCAACCCGGACGGATTCAGATGGATCGAAGCGCTCAAGCGCGAAGACAAGATCGAGCTGAGTTTCAACCTCTCTCCAACATGGTCTGAAACCAACTGGTTCTGTGACTATGTTCTTCCTGTAGGTCTGGCAGGTGAAAGACACGACCAGTCTTCCGAGCCGACAAAGCCGGCAAGATGGCTGGCCTTCAAGAACCCTGCACTTCGTGTAGCACTTGAGAAAAACGGTTGGAAACCAAAAGACCCGACACGTGCGACACTCGAAGCACATATGGCGGCAGGTCTCGGTGAGATCTGGGAAGAGGTGGAGTTCTGGGCGAACATCATGGTACACCATGTCGATCCGGACGGAAGCCTCGGTGTCAGAAAGTTCTGGGCATCCAAAGAAGATCCGAACAGATGTGTGACTATTCCGGAGTGGTATCAGGCAGCGTTTGACAAACTGCCGAATCTCAGAAAGACAGCGAAACTGAAATATCCTGACTCGAAGTACCCCAACTATGAGATGATGAGAGATATGGGTACATGGCTGGAAGAAGACCATATCTATAAACCACAGGAGAGACCGCTCAAAAAGGTCGATGGTAAATTCATCGCACATGGACATGAATATGATGAGAGTGAGGTTGAAATCAACGAGTATGGTACGATCCTTGTTGATGACCATGTCTTTGGCGGCAAAAAGGCGATCGGTGTTGTGGTAGAAGGTGAGGCGAAACAGGGATTCCATACACTCAGCGGTAAGCTTGAATTCTACTCCAAGTGGTTCGCACAGTGGAAATGGCCTGAGTATGCTGTACCGTTCTACCCAAGAAGTGAAGAGGAACGCAAAAAGTATGTACATCTTGTTTCTCAAGTACACCATGACTTTATTACAAAGGACAATGAGTTTGCACTCAACACGGTATTCAGACTGCCGTACAATATCCATACCCGTTCGGTCAACTCCAAACACCTGATGGAGATCTCACAGAACCATAACCCTGTATGGATCAATACTGTTGATGCAAAACGTATGGGTATCAAGCGTGGAGATGCGATCAAAGTGACTATCGAAGATACCGTTTCGGGTCTTGAGTCCGGTTACTTCATTGCTATGGCGATCCCTACAGAGGCAACAATGCCTGGTGTACTT
>JAJRRK010000097.1 GCA_024279555.1 Campylobacterales bacterium | reverse complement strand
GCCACTTCACTCGCTGCAATCGCGATAATAAAGAATGCGAACATCTGACCGGTCAGATCATTATAGTAGTGTGAGATCGCCGCAAATGCGATATTGACCGCATTGAGCATGACCTCTGTTGCGAAGAACAGCATCAGCAGGTTTCTTCTTCTTAGCACACCCATCAACCCGATCGAGAAGAGGATCGCCGATACGATAAGGTAGTGTGATAGACCTATCATTTTGCATCCTTTTGTGTCAAAATTTCATCTTCAGCGTCGACAGTCGTGTCTTTTGTCAAACTCTGATCCATTTTCTTACCTGCGAGGATGATCCCTGCGATCATCGCCACAAGTAACATGACCGCCGCCACTTCAAACGGCACAAGATATTTTGTAAAGAGTACGATACCGACATCCTGTGCGTTACCAACGCCCTCATGCATAGGATAGAGTGCCTGGATCGCTTCAGAGTGGATAGGTCCTGCAAAGATCAGAACCAGCACAAGGGCACTCAACCCGCCAAGCAGGAAGATCAACGGTGCCGGTGTGTTCTTCTCTTTGATGTCGCGTGTCGCATCGAAGAACATCATAGCAAACGAATAGAGCGCCATCACCGCACCGACATAGACGATCAGTTGTACGACACCAAGGAAGTCCGCTCCCAGAATGAAGAAGAATCCGGAGATCAGTACCATACCCGCAGCCAGAGAGGTCATGGCATAGAGTACGTTCTTGCTCATCACCGTAATGAGGAACAATCCTATTGTTAAAGCCGAAAACAGGTAAAAGGCTATTACTTCATACATCATCTCTCCTTAGTACGCTAACGGCGTTTTCTTGATGTTCTCATCCGCATACGGCGTAACGGCACCAAAACCGTCATACTCCTGCTGCAGGTTGAGTTTGTCAATCGGTGTGAGCATATCCTCAAAGAGAGAGAAACTCGCTCTCTGCTCAGATGCCGTCTCATAACGTGGTCCGTGAACGATCGCCAGTTCCGGACAGACTTCCGCACAGTAACCGCAGAAGATACAACGACCGAAGTTGATGGTATATTCACTCACCTCTTTACGCTGGTTCTCGTCATAGCGTGTGTCCATGGTAATACAGTTGGAGATACAGATCTTCTCACACAGTCCACACCCGATACATCGGTAGTGACCGCTCTCAAGCAGTCTGAGCATCTCATGGATCGCTCTGTAGCGTGGAGAGATCGGCAGTTTTTCAAACGGATACTTGACTGTGTGCATCTGCCCTTTGAAAAGCGCATTGATCATCTCTCTCATCGTGACCCACAGACCAACGAAAAGTTCCCCTTTAAAGGTTCGTCTTACCACCTGCTTGAACTGATCCATTCCCGTTTTCGGCGAATGTCCCACATCAAGCAGTACATACTCCTGCTGACCAACATTTCTGTTCTTAAATTGTTCTAATCCCATGACTGCTCCTTATACCATCATCACGATACCGGTAATGACCACATTGATCACTGCGATCGGCATCAATACTTTCCAACAAAGCCACATCAGCTGATCGGGTCTGACATGTGGCCACGCGGCTCTTACCCATAACATCAGGAAGAAGAAGAAACCGACCTTGAGAATGATCGTCAACCATCCGAGTCCGCCTTCACTGTATCCGCCGAGGAATACGACCGCAGCGATAATAGAAATGGTGATCATGTTCGCATACTCACCGATGAAGAACATCCCCCATCTCATACCGGAATACTCCGTTGCATAACCTGAGACAACTTCCGCTTCATGCTCAAGCAGGTCAAACGGTGTTCTGTTCGTTTCTGCAAACCCTGCGATCAGGAAGAGAACGAATGCGACAGGCTGCTGCCAGATGAGCCAGTGGCTGATCCCGCCTGCCTGTGCATTGTTAAAATCCACAAATGAGAGTGAACCCACAAGCATGATCGGTGCAAGAATGGAAAGTCCCGTAACCACTTCATACGAGAGGAACTGGATCGCCGTACGCGCCGCACCGATGATACCCCATTTGTTCGCCTGTGCCATACCGGCAAGCAGCGGTCCGTAAAGACCCGCTGCCATCATACCCAGAACAAAAAGGATACCGACATTCAGATCCGCGGCAATAGACGGTACAAACGTCCCACCTATGACCGGGATCCACTCGGGGATCGTAAAGTCAGGGAAAACCGGTACCGCCGCCAGTGCGATGAATGCCGTAGCCGCCGTGATAATCGGCGCAAGCATAAAGATGAGCCTGTTTGCGTTCTGCGGTACGATATCCTCTTTTGTAAAGAGCTTGATACCGTCAGCAACCAACTGCAACAGACCATAGGGACCAACATGCATCGGACCGAGTCTCCGCTGCATGAATGCCAGTACCTTCCTTTCGATATAGGTACCAAAGCCTGCGATCGCAGAGATGACTGCAAGGATGATGATCGCCTTGATCCATACACCTACTGCCGTTACTTCAGGCAAATGGGTGACGAATGTCTCTACATTTGTATATGTTGTTACTTCCATATTACACCTTTCTCATTGTTACTTTCTGGTATCGGGAGTCACCAAAGAGGCTGTAGACATCCTCCGCGCTCTTGAAGTCGGAAAGTGCCGTAATATCACCCTCCATACGATCATCTACGATCACATCCGCCGTAATGCTTTTGCCGCCGAAATCGATCTCGACTCTGTTACCCAATGCTTCCGCCTTTGAAGGGGAGGCATAGAGCCCGAATGCTTCGAAGATCTCATGTGCCTTGTCAGTGAAGTCATTGAACTGTCTCTGAGGATTACAGCGGTAAACGATCTCTCCTTCAAGTACACCCTTCTCATCAAACTGCTCCACCTTGATCTCTTCTGCATCGCAGGTGATGTTTTCAAGTGCGTATCCTCTGTTTTCTGTACCGTCATTGAGATAACCGTTGGGAAGGTCATCGAACTTGGCTGTTTTGAAACCTTTATCCGTCGGCAGTTTTTCTGTCCAATCAACGGTCAGTTCCGGTGCGCCCACCAGTACTTTCATCAGATCATTCAGTTCATATCCATGGTACTCCAGTGCCGCATTGGTCGGTGTGACACGTTTGTGCATATTGGTAAGCGTCCCCTCCTGCTGGTTCATCGCAGGCATATCAAGATCACCGTCACCCAGTGCGGAGAGTCTGAAGTCTCCATTCTCGTTGTAGCCTACTGTATAGCCTGTCGCTTCATCATCGAGATCACAAATAAGCGCTACGCCCAGAGAGTTTGTCTTGGGAGGGATCATCGCCACACGGATGGGAGATGTCTGCTCGATCAGCGCGATGAGTTTGGCGATATTTTCCGCCTTCTCATGGAAGTAGAGGTCTTCTCCCACGATCATCGAGAATGACTCTTTCTTTTTCATCATCTTCTCAAAGGTCTCTGCAAAGCTGCTGCCGTCACCGCCAAGCAGATCTACAAGACCGTTTGACTCGACAGTCACCTCTTTTTCAACCATTTCCGGGACTTTCTTCGTTACCTCTTTCTCTTCTCCGGTCTCTTCGTCGATGACGGTCTCGGTGACCTCTTTCATCACCTTCTCTTTGACCGTTTTGGTGCTTGTTGACTTAAAGCTGTCAATATACTCCTTGACATCGGAAGGCAATTTCTCTTTGTCAGCGAAGAGATCGAGGATCAGGTAGAGTGCCGCCTCTTCAAGCCCTACTTTGTGGGTGAATATCTCTACATTCTTACCGAATGTCGGTACAAGTGTATCACCTACGGGATGGAAATAGAGCCCTGCACCCTTGTTCATCTTCTGAATATTATTAAACGCGTAGCGGGCGTTGGGGTTGTCGTTTCGTAAAGATGCACCGACACTGATGACAAAATCCGTCGCCATCACCTGCTTGAAGTCATAGCTGTAGAGCGACTGCCCGGCTGCTTTGCTGTAGGCCGAAAGGAACTTCTGGAATGCGCGTGCATCAGGGTTGACAAGCTTTACGCCCATCTTCTCTTTGAGCGTCTGAAGCATCAATGCCTCTTCATTGGTGATGACAGAATTGAAACGGATTGTTTCTGCTTTCTTGAAAGCCTCGATCGCAGCATTGAACGCCGCTTCATCTTTACCCTCTACACGGTTCTCGAAGTCATAGCCATAACGTCCTGCACCACAGAGGGAAACATAGTTCCATTCGTTGGTAACGCGGTAGATCTTCTCGCTTCTGTCAAAGACCGATGTGTGCTTGGTCTCGTAGTAGATCTGGCAACCCGAAGAGCAGTGCGCACAGGTTGCAGGAACACGCTTGAGCTCCCAGGCATTGGAAGTATAGACAAAGTCACGACCTGTCAGTGCACCCACCGGACAGACCGCCGTACACTCACCACAGTCAGAACAGTCAGTGAAGTCCGTACCGTTACTGGGTGCGATGATGGATTTTTGAAGCTTGTTCCACATTGCGTAGGCGTCTTTGGGCATGGTCTCTTTATAGCTTTTGTCCAGTGCTTCACCGCCTCTTTTGGTCGTTGTGATCGCAGAGTCGCCGATCATATCCTTACAGACAGTCGTACATCTTTCACATACAATACAAAGACCTGCATCGTAGTGGAGCACCGTACTCCAATCCTTCACCTCTCTTTTGGTATCAGGAATGGCATAGGTCTGAGAGTCGACTGCCAGTTCAAGCGTATAGTTCTGCAACTCACATTCACCGGACTTGTCGCACACTCCACACTGAAGCGGGTGGTTGACATCGTAGACTTCCATGATCGCACGGCGCTCTTCAAGGATATTGGGCGTATCGACCGTAATCTCCATATCCGCTTTAACCTTCGCATTACAGGCATAGACCTGCTTACCATCCGCTTCTACCAGACACAAGCGACATGCCAGTGTCGGACTACACCGTGTCAGGTAACAGATGGCAGGAATGAAAACATTGTTCGCACGTGCGGCATTGAGAATATACTCACCCTCTTTTGCCTGATATGTCTTACCGTCAATGGTGATGGTAACCATATTCTCTACTGTTTTTACTTCACTCATTATCATTTCCTATTTTCTCATTATTGGCTTTTTGGAAAACCAGTCGGCTAAATCTATATGAGGATAGCGAAGATGCACTTAATCCCATATCAAATGTGGGGTTAAGTGCGACTGTTCCTTTCATAGATGTATCGATCTTAAACACCCGTTCAAACCTTACACCGTCCACTTCAAAAGTGATGATATCGCCATCTTCAAGTTTGGTCGCTGTTGCGAACTGCGGTGATGCAGAAAGTACCGCTTCATCTTTCAGCAGCGGTGACTTCGCCGTGAACGGAGAGAATTGGTCGACAGGATCACAGCGGTAGATCACTGCACCATCGTATGCTTCAAGTTCTTCAACCTCATCCAGTGTCCGATCGACCGGTACTTTGTGTGCCGAGAGAAGGTAACCCCGGTGCTCCGTTCCGACCGCATCGAAATAGTCAGGCAGTGCGTCAAACTCGATACTGCTGAAACCTTTCTCTTCGGGCAACTGTACCGTATAGTCGATGGTATATTCCGCTTTCAGCCCCAGTGCATTGGCAATATCGTTCAATATATAACCGCCATAGGAGCGTGCCACATTCATCGGCACGACACGCTTGTCCACTGTTGTCAATGTACCTTCCTGCTGGTTGAGTGCCGGCATATCGAGATCTCCCCCACCCAGTGCGGAAAGCACGAAGTCGCCCGGTGCATTGTAACCGACGGTGTACCCTTCTGTCTGTGCATCCAAATCACAGATGAGCGAAATACCCATCGCATTCCCCGCAGGCGGGATACAGATGACATTAAAGCCGGCATACTCCTCAAGCAGTGCAATCCATTTGGCGATCTGCTCAGCTCTGGGGTGCATGTAAAGATCACTGCCGACTACCAATGAGAAGCCGTGTTTTTTCTGCAGCGATTTTTTAAGCAAGGCAAGCTCTTCCTCTCCGATGTTGCTCTCGGCAGAAAGATTCCCGATATCAAGATCGTCCAGAGAAGCCCTCAACGTCTTGGTCAGTGCCGCATCTTCAAGCAGGGTGTGTGCCAACAGTGCTGCAGCCCCTTCTTCGCTGCCTACTTCATATTTGATGAACTGCGTCACGATGTTCTGTATCTCACTGTCAGCCATGGGATGCATGTAGATGACACGTGCCTGGTGCCATTTGCTCGCCATGTTGATATGGTATTTGACCGTCGGGGAGTCATTGTTGATACGACTGCCCAGTACGATGATCCCCTGTGAAGATGAAAGTCTCTTCAAATCCCCGCCATACAGATGTTTTCCGGTTATCTTGGCATAACTTGCCATGAACTTCTGATAAGCGCTTGCCTCATGGGAAACCAGTTTGAAGCCCAGTTTTTCTTTGAGTTTCTGGAGGATCAATGCTTCTTCATTCGAGATCTGCGACGAGAAGAGGAGACTGTCTGCTTTTTTGAACGCTTCAACCGCCTTGGCAAAGGCTTCTGCATCTTTCGTCACACCTTCATTGGCATAGTCAAAGCCAAAACGTCCTGCACCACAGAGATTGCTAAACTCAAACTCATTGGTAATGCGGTATATCCTGTCATTGCGTACCTCATAGTACATTTGACAGCCGCCGCCGCAATGTGGGCACGCACTTGGGATTTTGGTCATCTCCCAGGCATTGGCTGTGTACTTGAAGTGTGTCTGTACCAGTGCACCAACGGGACAGACTGCTGCCGCTTCACCCAAGGAGGCATAGTTCTTCTCCTGCTTGACATTGATGATCTCCGATGAGTAACCGCCGAACTTCACTTTAAGCGCCTCATCCCCAGTGATCTCAGTCGAGACACGCACACACTTCTCGCACATGATACAGAGTGCCGGGTCATAGGAGACATGTCCCCAGTTCTCGACCGGTCTGTGCTGGTCGCGCGCCGTGAAGGTCTGCTGATCGACATTGAACTCCATGGTCTTGTTCTGCAGGTCACACTCACCGCTCTTGTCACATACCCCGCACTCAAGCGGATGGTTGACATTGTAGAGCTTCATGATGTTCTGGCGTTCCTGATAAAGCTCGTGATTATTGGTCGTCACCACAGCACCATCGACCGCTTTCTCCTGACAGGAGAGGATCATCCCGTCAACCCCATCGACATTGACCACACACATACGGCACGATGCAATCGGCTGTACTTTGGTCAAATAGCACATGGTTGGAATGTAGATATCGTTCTCTCTTGCAATCTCAAGGATCGTCTTACCAAAGGTACTTTTACAAACTTTTCCGTCGATCGTAACAGTGATCGGCTTGCCGGTATTCATAGAATTATGCACATTTCCCATACTACACCGCCACCATCGAGATATAATAACAACGCATACAGCGTTCCGCTTCGGCTATTGCCTCATCTCCGGTAAAGCCGAGGTTGACCTCTTT
>JAJRRK010000096.1 GCA_024279555.1 Campylobacterales bacterium | reverse complement strand
TATCATCTGTTACTTCACCAGACGCAGGTCTACTCTTCGGTTCTGGGCATAACAGGCATCCGTTGATTCTGTACAGGCAGGGTTGCTCTCACCGTAACTGACCATCACCATACGCGAGGCAGGTACTCCCTGCATTGCCAGTGCATCCTTCACTGCTTTGGCACGCTTGAGACCAAGTGCATAGTTGTACTCATCGGTACCGAACTCGTCACAGTTGCCCTCAAGCTTGATCTTTCTTCCTCCTGCTTTCTGTGCTACAGCAGCATTCTTGGCAATCACATTGTCCATATCGCCGGTAATACTGTAGGAATCAAAGTCAAAATAGAGGCTCTGGAAACCGTCACTGCTGCTATTGTGTCTTATTCCGCCATAACTGCTCTCATCGATACTGACGGTATCACTGTCATAGATATTGCCACTTCCGCTGCCACCTATTCCGGGAGCGTTCTGGGCACATCCCGCAAGAAATAGTATGGATAGTGTCGCAATGGTTGTTAGAATAGTTCGATTATGTATCATTTTGACTGTCCCTTTTTAACTTTTTTAGTTGGATCTACCAGTCTATCGCCTGGATCCTGTGACCCCCGAAAGGAAAAAGCAGACTCTGCTTGCTCTGAAGATTGATGTACCCTACTGCCGAACCGCTGCCTGTCTGCTTAATGTATTGTACCACATTCCCGTCAGCAGAAAAACCGGGGAACTGGTTGCTGCCGGTCGTAGTGAGCGGACGTGTCGAAGTATCGGTCGTGGAGGTCAGATAGAGGTTGAAGGTGTTCTGTCCGAATGCACTGCTGCTCTCCCTGCTGGTATAGACGATCCTGCTGCCGTAGGCATCGACCGCATTGTTGTTACGCCCGTGATAGACCACCTGAGAGACTGCCGAGCCGTGAATATCTTTTTTAAAGATATTGGCATACCCCAGACGGTTGGAGACAAAGACCATTCGGCTCTCGTCATCCACATACTTTCCATTCACATCGATGCCGTTGAAGCGGGTCACACGGGTTTTGCTCCCTGTTGCGAGGTTCAGCTCATAAATATCCGGCTGCCCTTCGGGTGCCATGGTCAAAAGAAGTTTTTTTCCGTCCCTGCTTACATCAGAACAGACCATCATCCCTTCCGATGAAGCCACTTTCGACTTGGCACCGGTATAGATATTGAGACGGTAGAGCGTCGGTACCACTCCCCGGTAGGAAGTATAGTAGAAACTCTTCTGGTTCCTGTCCGCCCACCTTGGAAAGAGGTTGAGACCTCCCCGTATGATCGTTTTCTGATAGGTAAAGGTATAGTCTGCCAGCACAATCTCACTGTGTTTGGGAGTTGTATAACGTGAAAATACCACATAACGATTGATCCAGCCGATACTGGGAAATTTCAGCGCATCGTTCACATCCGACACCGCTTTGTGTGCCAAAAAAGGCATCTTTGCCGTTGAAGAGATAGCGTAGCTTTTTTTGAATATCTGTGTTCCGTCCGATGCTTTTAAAAGACGAACAGAAAGTTTGGTCCCGCTTGTCTGATCCATTTTGTATTTGAGTACATACTCCTGTCCTTTGAGTGCCGGGTCAATGATACTCCCGTCGAAACTTCCCTTGTGTACACGCTCATCGACAAGAAAGTGCCCCGAGATCTTCAGGTCTGAAAGCAGGATATTGAAAAGCTGCTTACTGGCAAGCGCAGAGCCGTCTTCGAGTGCGATCTTTGCACGCTGTTCCACATCTTTTTCTATCGTCAGGGTCGCATCGACAGCAAAAAGGTTAAGTGTCATCACTATAAGTAAGAGGTATCGCAAATATGATCCTTTGAAATTCTATACGATTATGAGTAAACAACGATTCTTCTTCTGCATTGTAACAAAATACTCATTAATAAATATCAATCCCTCTATGTTACAATATCTTCTATGTTCAGTACTGAAGCAGAGGAGTCTTAATGCGCGACATTCTCATAGCCCTTGCCAAAGCGGCCATCCTGGTCGCACTCGGTGAACCGGAAGATTTCAATCTTACCAAAGCACTGCATGACTATCCCGGACTTCAGAAACCCGGAGCCGTCTTTGTCACACTTACACAAGGCAAGGATGAGAGGCTGCGCGGCTGTATCGGCTCTCTTAAGGCGTGGCGCCCTCTCTACAAAGATGTCATCTTCAATGCACAGGCGGCAGCCCTCAAGGATAGCCGCTTCCCACCTTTAAAAAAAGAGGAACTTCCCACGATCAAAATTGAGGTCTCCCTGCTCTCAAATCCCTCCCCTCTCAAATATGAGAACAGTAAAGATCTCAAAGCGAAGATCGTCCCCGGCAGAGACGGCATCATCCTCCGATACAAGAACCACCATGCCACCTTCCTCCCGCAGGTATGGAAGCAACTGCCCCGTTTCGAGGACTTCTTCGCATCTCTCTGCCAAAAAGCAAAACTCCCTGAAAACTGTCTGAAGCTCCACCCAGAGATAGAGGTCTACCGTGTGACCAAGTACAAGGAGCAGTAGATGGAGGCTGTACGCAAGATGGCAGTTACCGGATCTTTTTATCCCTCACAGTGCAGAAAGATCATACAGATGATACAGGAGTTCAACCAACGTTTCGATCGTCTACAGATAGACCCAAAAGTACGTGCCATTATCCCCAGAGCCATTCTCGTTCCCCATGCGGGGTATATCTACAGCGGCTATACAGCCAACTTCGCCTACCGCTTTCTTGCCCCGACAAAAGCCAAACGTATCATTGTCATCGGCCCCAGTCACAAACACTACTTCCAGGGCATCTCCGGAAGTTTTTTTGAAAAGTTCGAAACCCCCTGCGGCGACCTGCCTATAGACACTCCATACCTCTTTGCGCTCGCCAAACGGTTCAACATCGGCTTCGTTCCACAGGCACATGCCAAAGAACATTCCACTGAAGTGCAAATGCCTTTTATACAGCACTATTTCCCCAAAAAAGAAGTCATAGAGATCATCTATGGTGATA
>JAJRRK010000095.1 GCA_024279555.1 Campylobacterales bacterium | reverse complement strand
CCGATTATAACACTGTCAGAGATAGTTGCAGATGTACCAATCCAGCAATAATCTCCCATTTTTACACGACCAGCTATTTGAACACTTCCTGTAATCATATTGTGTTTGCCTATGTGTGAACTGTGCCCAATATTGACATTTACACTGATTTTTGTACCTTCTCCTACTACGGTAAAAGTAGCATCATGAGCACGCTGTACCATGCTCCCTGTCATCACTTCAACATTTTTATGAAGATGTACGCCCCCTGCATGTAAAAATTTTACTAATTCTCCAGCTTTATTTCGTTTAAAATAAAATCCATCACAACCTATAACAACATTGTCTCCAATGATAACATTGTCTTCTAATATCGTATAGTCTTCGATAATTGTATTTCGACCTATAATCACATTTTTACCGATTTTACACTTATCACTGATAACTGCTGAGGGTGAAATTTTGGCAGTTTTATCTACACTATAATCAATCTGCGGAAATACTACTCCTTCTATGATGAGCTGGTTTGTAACTTGACCAAACAAAATATCAGGTTCTTCATGTACGACTATTGCCTTATTTTTGATCTGTTCAGATAGTTCTTGATTAGTAATAATACAAGAAATGAAAGGATTATTATCTGCTATTTGTATATAGTCAGAGGTTATGGCATAACATAAAATATTATTTGCATGGTTTGCTTTGGCACTTCCTGTTGTTTCAAAATATCCATTTTTTACTATATGTTTTTTATCTATTAGAGTATCTAAGCTATACATTTTTTTGTTCCGAATCATTTTGTCCATAAATATTTCTAATCTTGTATTTTGGTGTCCCATTTACTTCCATTAGAATACGTATCAGGTATTCTCCAATCAAGCCCAGTGAAATGAGAATGAGACCGGCATAAAAATTAAGTAAAACCATAATACTTGTCCATCCCGGTACACCGGCATCTGTAAAAAAGTATCTAATCAGATAGAACATAGAAAATAAAAAGCTTATCAAAGAGATTGCAATACCGACGAGGCTGACTGTCTGCAACGGTAATGAACTAAAGTTCAGTACATTATCTAGTGTAGTCTTGACAAGTTTTACCAAATTATAATTTGATTTTCCATGCTTACGCTTAGCATGTTGAATGTCAACATTGATAATATTATGGGTTGACTTTAGAATGATGGCACCTATGACAGGAGAGATTGTTTTATGGCTTAATACAGTTTCTACAAGTTCTCTCTTCATAATTCGAAATGCTGACATAGTTAAATTTTTAGGTTTACCATAAATTTTTTCATTGACAAACTTAATAAAAGCAGAACCAAAATTACGAAAAGACGAGTGTTTTTTTTCTTGGTATTTACCAAAAACAGCATCAATATTTTCTTGGTTTTTAATAGCGTGATAAAGTTTAGGAATTTCTTCAGGTGGATGTTGCAAATCATCATCTATAGTGACAACATATTTTCCACATGAAACTTCAAAACCACAATAAAGTGCTCTGAATTGTCCCACATTATACATAAGATCAATAGCTTTTATGTTAGTATTATTTTTGGCTAATTCTTGTAATGTTAACAAAGTATTGTCTTTTGAACAGTCATTGACATAAATAATCTCATATGAAACATCAAGTAGTTCAAGGGTATTTATGAGTCTTTTGTTTAGCTCTTCAAGTGATTTTTCACTGTTGTAGCAGGGAATGACTATACTAATTTCAACTTGATTCATATGTATTTTTCTCCAAATACCATTCAATGGTTTTTACAATCCCAGTATCAAAATTTTCATCCGCTTTCCAACCAAGTTCGGTTTCTATTTTGGTGGCATCGATGGCATAGCGTCTGTCGTGACCAGCCCTATCCTCGACAAAGACCATTAAGTCTTTGTAATTTTGAATGTTTAATTTTGAATTTTGAATTGTTTTATTTGTTTTTATTGGGAATTTAGTATCTAAAATACTGCATATTGTATCGACTATTTGCAGGTTTGTTCTTTCATTTCTTCCACCGATGTTATAGGTTTCCCCCTTTTTGCCTTTGTGGTAAACAAGGTCTATACCTTTACAGTGGTCGAGTACATAAAGCCAGTCTCGGATATTTTTGCCGTCACCATAGATGGGGATGGGTTCTCCCGCCAGAGCTTTGCGGATGATGGTCGGGATCAGTTTCTCGTTATGCTGTTTGGGGCCGTAGTTGTTGGAACAGTTGGTAATGACACAGTCCATACCGTAAGTTTCCACATAGCTTCGGACGATCATATCGCTAGAGGCTTTGGAGGCTGAGTAGGGAGAGTTGGGAGCGTAGGGTGTGTCTTCTCTGAAGAGATCATTCGGGTTGTCACTGAGGGTACCGTAGACTTCATCTGTTGATATATGGTGAAAACGTGGTAGTGTTGAGTTTTTAGTGTTGAGTTTTGAGTTATTTTCTTCTTTTTCATTTACAACTAAACACTCATCACTTAACACTCCATTCAAGTAGCATTCACGGTACTTGAATGGTGCTTCCATCCAATGTTTATAAGCTACATCAAGCAAAGTAAAAGTACCGTTTACATTTGTCTCTATAAATACACCAGGATTTTTGATGGAGTTGTCCACATGAGACTCTGCTGCGAAGTGGATGACACCTTGGATGTCATACTCGTTAAAGATGAACTCGATTAACTCACGGTTGCAGATATCTCCTTTGATGAATTTGTAGCGGGGGTGGGATTCCACCTCCTTTAAATTGTCAAGACTGCCCGCATAGGTAAGCAGATCGAGATTGATGAGCGTATGGTTGGGGTGTTTGTCTAGAAAATAGGGAATAAAATTGCTTCCAATAAACCCGGCTCCTCCGGTTATCAAAATATTAGTCATCGGCTACCAACTCCTGAAGGTACTGGCCATAGCTGTTTTTGCTGAGAGGTTCCGCTATCTTCAGTACCTGTTCTTTGTCTATCCAGTTTTGGTTGTAGGCTATCTCCTCCAGACAGGCTACTTTGTATCCTTGCCGATGCTCAAGGGTCTGAACAAAAGCACTGGCTTCAAGCAGACTGTCATGGGTGCCTATATCAAGCCATGCAAAACCCCGTCTGAGCACTTCTACTTTTAAACGATTTTGTTTCAGGTACTCCTGATTGACGCTGGTGATCTCAAGTTCTCCTCTGTGAGAGGGTTTCACTTTTTTTGCTATCTTGACCACACTGTTATCATAAAAATAGAGTCCGGTTACCGCAAAATTGCTTTTGGGGTTTGCCGGCTTCTCTTCAATGCTCAATGCATTGAAATCTTTGTCGAACTCAACCACGCCAAAACGCTCAGGGTCTTTGACCTGATAGCCAAACACGACAGCCCCTTCTTCCAGACACGCGGCTTTCTGAAGTAGAGGAGTCAGTCCGTGACCATAGAAAATATTATCTCCTAAAATAAGACAGACATTATCATCTCCAATGAACTTTTCACCTAAGATGAATGCCTGAGCCAGACCATCGGGAGAAGGCTGTACTTTATAGGAGATATGCATACCCCATTGAGACCCGTCACTTAACAATGCTTCAAATTTAGGCAGATCGTGCGGTGTGGAGATGACAAGTACTTCTCTAATGCCGGCAAGCATTAAAACCGAAAGCGGGTAGTAGATCATCGGTTTGTCATAGATCGGAAGCAGTTGTTTGGAAATGGCTTGGGTGACAGGGTAGAGCCGTGTACCGCTGCCGCCTGCCAGAATAATGCCTTTCATGCTCTATAGCCTTCCATCACTTTTGTCCAAAATAGACTTGATATCGAAAACAACAGTATTTGAGTGAGAATTGATAGTGGATAATTGAGAATTTACTTTTTTAAATTCATCATGAGCCACTGCTAATACGACGGAGTCGTAATTTTGAATGTTTAATTTTGAATGTTCAATTAAATCGAGTCCGTATTCTCTTTTGACTTCTTCTTTGTCTGCCCAAGGGTCATACACATCTACCTGGGTGCCGAACTCCTGCAGTTCACGGATGACATCGATGACCCTACTATTTCTGATGTCGGGACAGTTCTCTTTGAAAGTGATACCCAGCACCAGTACTTTTGCGCCTTCTATCTTATGTCCTTTTTTGATCATCAGTTTGATGACCTGATTGGCGACATAGATGCCCATGTTGTCATTGAGACGACGACCGGCAAGGATGATCTCGGGGTTGTAGCCGACTTCCTGAGCTTTATAGGCGAGATAGTATGGGTCGACACCTATGCAGTGTCCGCCAACCAGACCCGGACGGAAAGGCAGGAAGTTCCACTTGGTTCCGGCAGCTTCCAGTACGGCTTGTGTATCAATGCCGAGTTTGTTGAAGATAACGGCAAGCTCATTCACAAAGGCGATGTTGATGTCTCGCTGGGAGTTCTCGATGACCTTCGCTGCTTCGGCAACTTTGATGGATGGAGCAAGATGGGTACCGGCAGTGATGATGCTGCCATAGAGCTCATCAACGATCTTGCCGATCTCAGGTGTGCTTCCGGAAGTGACTTTGAGGATCTTGGTTACCGTATGTTCTTTATCCCCCGGATTGATCCTCTCGGGGCTGTAGCCACAGAAGAAATCTTCATTGAATTTCAGTCCGCTGACTCTTTCGAGTATTGGGACACAGTCCTCTTCGGTTGCTCCCGGGTAGACAGTCGATTCATAAATGACAATATCATCTTTTTTCAGTACCTTGCCAATGGATTCACTGGCTTTAAGCAAGGGGGTGAGGTCTGGTTTGTTGTGTTTGTCTATAGGGGTAGGTACGGTGACAATGTAAATATTGCAGTCTGCAATCTCTTCCAGCAGATTGGTGAACTCCATACCATTATCTATGGCTTCTTTGACCTGTTCATCGCTCAGTTCCAGCGTACGGTCATGTCCGCTTTTTAGTTCATCGATACGCCACTGGGCAATGTCAAAACCTACCACTTTATATTTGCTGCTGAATGCATGCGCTAAAGGCAAACCTACATAGCCGAGACCGATGATGGCTAATTTTGAATTGAGAATTGAGAATTGAGAATTATTTTTTTGCATTTTTTTCCTTTAAATTATTTTTTGTTGTTTTGATTATAGAGACCAATAATTTTATTATTTCTGTTAAATCTTTTAATATACTATCAGCCTCTTTATTAGTTAAATACTCTGTCTCTTTTAGTAGTTCTATCCAATATTTAGTTTCTCTTGCTTCTTTTAGTGAAATTGATAATTTAGAAATAAAATCATTTTTACTTTGTGCATCTTGAGATTCATTTATATTTGCTCCAACAGATGTGCCGCTTCGTAAAAGTTGCTTGGATAATGTAAATTCTTTTTTACTTTCACATAAATATTTATAAAGATTTACTACCCTAATAGCTAATTGAAATGATTTATCTACTAATATATTATTATCTTTCATTCTCAATTATCCATTTTCAATTCTCAATTCTAAATCATTAATATACCATACTATGGATTCTTTTAAGCCCTCTTCTAGAGTGTGTGTTGGTTCGTAACCCAATATCTCTTTTGCTTTGTCGATGTTGGCATTGGAATGGCGGATGTCTCCAGGGCGGAAATCTCTATAGATAGGATCTTTGATTTCAAGTTCGGGCAGTTGAGACTTGAGACCATTGGCAATGGCATGGAAGAGATTGTTGAGGGTTTCTCTGCCGCCTGCGGCTGTGTTGAACGCTTCACCGAACGCTTTTTCGTTGGTAGTTGTTCCTGCAAGGATATTCATCTGGACAACATTGTCTATGTAGGTAAAATCCCTGCTGGTCTCACCATCTCCGTTGATGTAGACATCTTCTCCTTTGAGCATCTGTGCGATCCATTTGGGCATGACGGCTGCGTAGGCACCGTTGGGGTCCTGTCGTTTACCAAAAACATTGAAGTAGCGCAAGCCGATGGTTTCCATACCGTATGTCTTTTCAAACACACCGCCATAGAGCTCATCTAACATTTTGGTAACGGCATAAGGAGAGAGGAGGTTGCCTGTTCGGCTTTCGACTTTCGGAAGTTCTTTGGAGTCACCATAAACCGAAGAGGAAGAGGCATAGACAAAACGCTTGACACCATTGTCTTTGGCTGCTGTGAGGATGTTGAGAAAGCCTGTCGCATTGGAAGCATTAGAAGCGATGGGGTTGTCGATGGAGCGAGGCACAGAGCCTAGCGCCGCCTGATGAAGAACAATATCTACATTTTTGGTTATGTGGCGGCAAAAATCAAGATCGGTAATATCCCCCTCTTCAAATGTAAAGTTGTCCCACTGCTCGGGTGTGACCGCGTTTTTGATATGCTCGAGATTGTAGCGATGACCGGTTGCAAAATTGTCAAGCGATACGACCTTTTGCTCCAGTTTTAAAAGTGCTTCCGCCAAGTTGGAACCAATAAAACCTGCTACCCCTGTAACCAACCATGTTTTGGGTTGTTCTTTTAATGTCTCTTTTGTTTTATGATATATCACTGTGTTTTTCCTTCCTGTCTCTTTCCATAAAAATAATTCGTCGCTTCAACAAATCCGTCTACAGATCCACAGTCAAAGCGTCTACCCTTGAACCTGTAGGCAATGACCCTGCCTTCTTTTGCCTGCTGGAGCAGGGCATCGGTGATCTGTATCTCTCCGCCTTTGCCCGGTTGTGTGTTTCGGAGAATATCGAAGATGTCGGGTGTGAGGATGTACCGGCCGATGATCGCCATGTTGGTAGGGGCATCTTCAGGGTTGGGTTTTTCTACCATGTCGGTGACGCGGTAGGTATTGGCTGTACCGTCGATCAGTTTACCGGCGATGACACCGTATTTGTGGGTCTCCTCCATGGGGACCTCTTCGATGGCGACGATGGAGCATCGGTACTTTTTGTAGATATCTATCATTTGAGAAAGGATGCCTTTCTCTGAGCGGGTAGCGTTTTCGGTAGCATTAATGGTTGAATGTGAGTTATCGCAAAGGTCGTCGGCAAGGATGACGGCAAAAGGTTCGCTGCCTATGAGGGTCTCTCCGGTGAGGATGGCGTGGCCGAGGCCTTTCATCTCTATCTGTCGGGTATAGGAGAATGTACATTGGGTGATGAGTGCACGGATCTCGTCAAGAAGCGGTTCTTTGGATGTACCTTTGATCTGGTGCTCCAGCTCGTAGGAGATGTCGAAGTGGTCTTCGATGGCACGCTTGCCGCGGCCCGTGACGATGGCCATGGTGGTGATACCCGCTTCAAGGGCTTCTTCGACACCATACTGAATGAGGGGCTTGGTCAAGACCGGAAGCATCTCTTTGGGAGTGGCTTTGGTAGCGGGAAGAAAACGGGTACCGTATCCGGCAGCGGGAAAGAGACATTTGCGGATCATCGGGGCTCCCGAACGGGATGATTATTGGTCATTGGTGTATTGGTCATTGGTGTATTGGTTTGTCTCCGGATATTTTATGGGGTAATTATAGCGAATTGGTTATTAGTTATTGAAAATTTCCGGAGATCAGGGGGGATGGCGGAAAGGGGTTAGGCTCCCAGTTTCCGTTTGAGGATGATCTTTCCTGCTTCTACGCCTGGTTGGTCATAGGTGTTGATCTGGAGGAATGCACCGATGATGGAGGTGAGCAGCTCATAACTGTACATCAGTTCGGCGATGTTGTACTCATCGACCTTGTCTATGGTAATGACATCATAGGGAATGTCCCCTTCGGCATCGATCGCTTCTATAGTGGCATCCGCTTGAAGCGCGATTAGTCTGGAAAAACTAATACCTTCAAGGTATTCAAGTTTAGGAATTGGCGTCTGGGGAGGAATTATCAGCTGTTCTTCAAAGTCAGCAACCTTAATGAAGGTCACTGTCTTATCCCGTACCCCTTCCATGATGAGTTGAAGAAAAGAGTGCTGGTCTACAGGTCCTATCAGTCCAAGAGGCGTTAGTCCCTGTCTGGTACCGTTGATGTTGCGTTTTCCAAGACTCTCTGCCCATAGTTGTACATACCATTTGTTGAATCCCTCAAGCGAAGAGGAGTAACTAAAAAGCACATTGATCCTAAAGCGGTTCTTGTTCTCTACAAAAAAGCGTGCCTTCTCCATTAACATCTCATATATTTTTTCGCGCTCAAAAAACCCCTGATAGACCTTCTGTGCACCTCTGAGCATATTGTCGATGTCTACTCCGATAATCGCCAGCGGAAGCAGCCCGACGACAGAGAAGACAGAAAACCTGCCGCCCACATTTTGCTGAAGTTCGAAGAAAGGAATCTTCTCTGCATCGGCAAAATGGTGCAGTGGGGTACCGGTACCGCTGATGACAGCGGTATTGCCTGCATGGAAGTTGATGGTGCTTGAAAGATATTTGAAAATACTGATCGTCTCGACAGTGGTACCGCTTTTGCTAATAATAATAAAAAATGTATCGTCAGGGTCGATGCGGTCAAGTTTGTCTTTGATGTCGACCGGATCGGTGCTCTCGAAGAAGAGAAGGGTTTTGCCAAAGTGGTATTTGCGCTTCAGGAAGTCATATATGGCGCTGCTTCCCAAACTGCTTCCTCCTATGCCCAGTACGGCTATAGTCTTTTGGGTGACCCCCTGGGCGAATCTTTTGATCTCAGAAGTGTCAGCGAACGGCAGTTTGTAATAACCGACCGTTTCCTGTTCTTTTTTTAACTGTGCAAGGATATGCGCATTGGATCGTATCTGGTAGAAGTTTTTGGTGTATTTCATGGGAGCCTCTTAAATAATGGGTGAGATGGGTTTGATGGTGGAAATAGGTGGTGGCTCATGGGGTCTGCCTTTGGTGTATGGATATAATAAGGTTTGTTAGTATTTTACCTACTTTTTCCAGCTGATCGATCCATTGATTGCCTCTTTGGGGATCAATATATTCAATGCGGATTCCTATCTTTACCATTTCACCTATCAAACTCAACTCTTCCCATCCAACCTATTTTTCGCCAGTTCAATGAGTTTATTCACCTCTGTTTCATAATGTTTCGCCAGTGTTTCATCAGTCGATTCAAAGCGTGTGACAAGAACAGGGGTGGTGTTGGAAGCGCGTACCAGTCCCCAGCCATGCTCGAAATTGATGCGTACGCCGTCTACATCGATGATATCTTTGATGGTTGGAAAATCTGCAGGAGGGTTTTCAAGCAATGCTTTGATCTGGTCTATCATGGCAAACTTCTCCTCTTCGGTGGTTTCAACTTTGATCTCTTCGGTGGAGAATACCTGCGGCAGCGCCTCTATTTCAGCATCGAGGTCTATGCCGTCATGGATGAGTTCGAGCATACGCAGGGTGGCATAGATGGCATCGTCATAACCGAAATAACGGTGTTTAAAGAAAATATGTCCGCTCACTTCACAAGCAAGGTCGGCATGAGTCTCTTTCATCTTGACCTTGAGGTTGGAGTGTCCGGTCTTGTACATAATGGCGGTTGCCCCACGCCGTTCAAGCTCGTCGTACATGACTTGTGAGCACTTGACTTCACCGATGACGGTGGGGTTGTCCATGCCAAGTGCATAGAGCAGTGCCATCTGGTCACCTTTAATATTGTGCTTGTGTGTGAGTACCGCAATGCGGTCGGCATCTCCGTCATAGGCGAAAGCAATGTCCCCCTCTTGTTCAAGCAGCGCTTTGACATCGGCAAGATTTTTCTCTTCGGAAGGATCGGGATGGTGGTTTGGAAAGGTGCCGTCTGGTTCACAGTAAAGTCCGGTATAGTCAAGCTTGAGCGCATCCAAGATGTCGGTTAAAACGGTATCGGCAACACCGTTGCCGCAATCGATGACGATCTTCTCTTTCATACCCTTGAGATGTGTGAACTCTCTGACCATGAAGTTGATGTAGGGGGTTTTGACATCGATATCTATCTTTTCGGTATTGTCAGGGATTTCTCTATGGGCATCGGCGATGATGGTATTGCCCAGTGCGTAGATCTGTTCCCCAAAAAAAGGTGTACGGTCAATGGTGATCTTGAAACCGTTGTATTCCGGCGGGTTGTGGGAACCGGTGATCATGATGGAAGCGT
>JAJRRK010000094.1 GCA_024279555.1 Campylobacterales bacterium | reverse complement strand
TGCCGGTAGGTACCATAGAAGCGTCGCTTAAGCCCTCCCAAAAACAGTTTGAAGTCTGGTTGCGCAAGATCGCCGCGCTGAACAGGGAGAATATATGGATCAAGCAGTGAAACAGACCACACATCCGACCTTTGCGGTCGTAGGACACCCCAACAAGGGCAAAAGCTCCATTGTCGCGGCATTGGCTATGGATGACTCCATTGCTATCTCCGACACCCCCGGTACGACAACCAGCAAGCGTAGCTTTCCGCTGAAGGTCGACGGTGAAGTGCTCTACGAGCTCTATGATACCCCCGGTTTTCAGCGTGCGCGTCAGGTATTGGCATGGCTCAAGCAGCATGATGTGGGAGCCGACAAACGACATGAAGTGGTGCAGGCGTTCATCAACACACACCGTGAAGACCCGAAGTTTCACGACGAGATAGAACTGCTCGAACCCATCATGTTGGGAGCGGGCATCATCTATGTCGTGGACGGTTCCAAGCCTTACGGTGAGGAGTATGAGGCGGAGATGGAGATACTCCGCTGGACGGGACAGCCCTCCATGGCGCTGATCAACCATATAGACGAAAGTGACTACTCTGATGAGTGGAAACGTGCACTGGGCGGGTATTTTCAGATTATCCGTACCTTCAACCCGATGCAGCATGAGCTTGAGCAGCATCTTGCCATCTTGGAGAGCATGGCACAGCTGCGAGAAGAGTGGACACCACAGGTGAAGCGCTCCATCGAGCGCTTCAAAGCCTACCATGAACAGATGATCGAGCGCAGTGCCACAGCGATCGCCAAGCTGATCTATCGTGCGCTTTCTCATGTCGAACGCTATCCGATCAAAGAGGAAGAGGTGACGGAGCATCAAAAAGCGGAAGTGGAACATGCCTACAAAGAGACACTTCGGCAGTTCGAGACGGAAACACAAAAACGCATCGAGCAGATATGGAACCACCGACACCTAAAAAAGGAAGAAGCATCTTTGACCTTTGAGGGGATGGATCTTTTCTCCGAAGAGAGTGCTTCGGTCTTCGGGCTGACACGCAAAGAGCTTCTGGTCACAGGCGCAACAGGCGGTGCGGCGGCAGGTGCGGGGATAGACCTGATGTTGGGTGGGAGTTCATTTTTGCTTGGCACAGGTATTGGGGCGCTCATCGGCGGTGTGGGAGCGTTTTTTGCTTTCAATGAACTCTCCGAGGTCAAGGTGTTGGGACAGAAACTGGGTAAACGTTATCTTGAGATGGGTCCCATGGAGAACAGGAACTTTCCCTACATTTTGCTGGGCCGTATGCTTTACCATACCCTGAAGATGGCGACACTCTCCCATGCCTACCGTGGTGAAGTGCATTTGGCGATGGATAGCTCTTTTAAAGCGCGCTGGCTCGATGAGAAGACCCGGAAGGCACTGGAGAAGTTCCATACCCTTTTCCGTTCAGGCAAGACGGTAGACGAGGAAAAACTCTCCGAGTATGAAGCCCTCATTAGAACGATCCTGCAGAGGCTGATCGATGCGCAGGAAGATTGAAGCCTTCAAAATCTTCAGCCAAAAGATCGGCAAGGGGATGCATGTCGAGTGGCGAGAGACCAAAGAGATCCCGCTGCTGCTGTGGCGCAGAGAGTACAGAAAAGCAGGAGAACAGGTACTTGACATCTGCAAGATGGCAGGGCTTGGTATCGTCTGGGTGGTGCCGGGTGGTGCCGTGATCTCTGCGATGATCGTGAGGTTCTATGAAAAAGCACGCCCCAGTGCATTTCGTGAAGAGGAGGAAACAGATGTGAAAACAGAGGTTTCTACAGATAATGAGAATGATCGCTTAAAGAACCCTGTTCAGCCCCATTAGGACAACTGCTCCCAACAGCCCTCCGGCAATCCCTGAAAGGAGGCTGCTGAGTACGATACCCCATCCTCCCCTGAGTGTTCTGTGCATCCATCCGATGGTGGAGGGTTTCCATTGTTGAAAGAGAACAAATGCACCCAAAGCAGTCATGAGCCCGATCCACATACCATAGGGCAGAGTGAGCGTTGCTGCGGTGGAGAGTGTGATCATCATGCTCATCCACATGCCTGCCGCATCGTCGATGGTGATCTCTTCACAGTCGGAGTCAGGGTGCTTGGCAATATATTTGTTCACCTCGAACAGTGCGATGACAGCTGTTGCAAAACTGAGCATGAAGAGTGTCTCCATACCCAGATAGCGTATGATGATGATGCCGCTGAGCGCTGCCAGAACAGAGGCGGTAAAAAGAGGTTTGGCAGAGGTTCCAGTTCCCAGAAAACCCAAAAAAAGTGTTTGCATCTTCATATCGGCTCCTATGTCAGTGATGAGGTTTGATAAAGTTCAATGAGTTTGAGATAGAACTGCTCTTCGCTCTGCTGCTCAAGCAGCCCTGAGCCTGGCATGAGGGAGTAGTGCATCTCCTGCAGGTTCTCGAAACGCTCGGGGAAGAGTGAAGCGAGGATGTTGGCTGAGACCTCTTTTCGCACCAGAATGGAAGGGGGAATGAGCCCGCTCTGGATCAGCTTCATGATCGACTCGCTGTGGTAATGGACATGGTGATGCTGCCCATGGGGACAGGTGGTGGTACTTACCAGTGTCTTGCAGGTGTCACAGTAGACATACTCATCGACGGTTTTGATATCGATATCGATGTTTTTACAGTGGTCAAAGACGCTGTTGAGGCGATTTTGGTCGTAATAGAGTCCCAGTCCGCCGTGGTTCTTCCCGACGACCAGCTGATGACAGCCGTAGTTTTTCGCCAAAATCGCATCGAGGATCAACTCGTTGTATCCTGCGAAAATATAAGTGTTCTCAAACGGTATGACAAGGACTTTGTTGCGTGGAATGAAGTTGTCGATGAAACGTATGAGCGCATTGTAACGGATGTCATAGCGCAGCCCTTCATTCGTAAAGGGTTTTCTCAGAAAAATGACCAACAGATCGGAGTCGCTGATGGCTTGACGGATCATACGCTCATGGGCGCGGTTAAGCGGGTTGGCAGCGATCATCATAGAGGAGACGAATTTGGCACCGGTCTTGGTGATCATTTTCTGAATACGTTTGATATTGTCTTCGATGAGCGGATATTCCACATGGTACGGTCCGCTTACGGCGATCTCCCCCAGTCTGGAAGTGGTGTTCTTGACACCCGGATGTGAAGGATCGGCAGTTCCGTAAATGTTGTAGAGACGCTGTTTGGGATCAATAGGGAAGGTCTCTTCGACAGTCAGTTCCCCTACTTTTTTCCCTTCACTGACCAGATCGACCACTTCTCCTTTCTGAAGTGATTCAAGTACCTTTTTGTTCTTTGTTCCTTTGGGGGCAAGGACAAAGGCAAAAGGGAAGGGTACCCCTTTGTAGAACTGGGTGCGGTCAACCTCTTGGGCTTCATGTTTGTTCATCAGTTTGTCTACAGGGGAGATGAGCCCCGCCTGTACGAGTGCCAGTGTAGAGAGCGCTTCAGTGTCGATGTAGAGTGTTTTGTGTGGCATAGGCGCTCCTTATTTCTTTTTGAACAGACCGTATTTCTTGCGTTTTTCCCAGAGACTTTTGCGTGAAATACCCAGTTTTTTACTGAGTTCCGTGTCGGGGAACTTGTACTGGAAGGAGTTGACAATGAATTTGACATAGTCATCGATGGTGAGGATCTCGTTTTGATCATAGAGTTTGGAGTCAGTGTTAAGCGTGATGGTATCGAAATCACTCTCAAGTTCCGTGGTCGAACAGAGAATGAAGTCGCGTCGTTTCAGGTCATCAAGCAGCGCTTCACGGTCAGCTTTTTTGAGGGTATGTATCTCGGTGATATAGAGCAGGGAGTTTGTGCCTGCATTCTCGAGTTTCTCTTTCCAGTTCTTGTTGCCCAGCGGGATGAATGTCAGCAGTTTGTCATGCTTGTGGGCATATTCGAAGACGACTTTGTCGACAAGTCGTTGATAGTTCGTCTGTATCACCAGCGGTGTGGAGAGGGTGTCGATGTCAAAATCGGTCTCTATCTCCTGCAGGAGATTCTCCATATACTCCTGATAGAGTTTCGTATGCTTCTTGAGGTCCTGGTACTCCTGATAGTGCTCGATCTTGCGTAGCAGCTCTTCGATCATGAATGGCTTGACAATGTAGTCCTTGGCACCCAGTTTAAGCGGTTCACTGACGGTGTCGTTGTTGATATAATTGACCATCAGGATGATGATCTTCTCCTTGAACTGCGCAATGAGTGGTGCGACATTCTGTCCGGGGAGGTTGGTCGAGAGCAGATAGACATCACCATTGCTTTGCATGGCATCTTTGATGGAGCTGTGTATCTCTGTCTCAAAGCCGTTCTCTGCCAGCTTGGAGGCGATGCTTTGTGCCAGATAGAGTTCGTTTTCTACAATAATGATCTTCATGATTCTTTTCCGTTGTTAAGATATTGTTTCCAGTTGAAATAGGTGAGGTTCGCCACGGCATGCACCGTGACTCCCTCCTTGCGTCCGACAAAGCCAAGCTTTTCGGCGGTGGTCGCTTTGATATTGACCCGATTGGGGGCAATTCCCAGTAACGAGGCAAGAGTTGTACGCATTTTCGCTTTGTAGGGCTGCAGCTTTGGAGCCTGTGCCATGATGGTCATATCGACATTGCCGATCTCCAGTCCGTAGGCTCTGATGCGCCGGACAGTATCTTCAAGCATTTTTGCCGAATCGGCACCGGCGTAGGCGACGTCTGTATCGGGGTAGAGTTCACCGATGTCTCCCATGCCGGCTGCACCGAGCAGGGCGTCGATAAGTGCATGGATGGCGACATCTCCATCGCTGTGCGCTTTGAAGCCGTAGTCCACATCGATGGTGATACCGCAGAGCTTCATGGTTTTGCCCTCTTCAAACGGGTGGATATCGATGCCAAATCCTACAAGGTTGGCGGCCGTGGGGGGATGAAGACAGCCAAGTTTTTCAAGGTCACTCTGCGTAGTCAGCTTGTGTGCCAGGGGTGAGCCTTCGACAAACCGTACCGTTTCACCCAATGCAGCGATGGCAGAGCTTTCATCTGTAAAGAGCATCTCTGTATCAAGCGCTTTTCTGAGTATATTTGTGACACTGAGCTGTGGAGTCTGGATGATGCGTACCTTTTCGCGGTCGATGGGTGCACCGTCCATATAGAGGGTATCGGTGACAGGAAGAGCAGGAACGATACACGCCGCCTCCTCTCTGGCATTGAGAATACGGACAATCATCTCTTCAGGCACACAGCAGCGGGCAATGTCACTGACCATCACATAGTCGGTATCTACCTCTTCAAGTGCATGGGTCAGCGATGCCTGCCTGCTGTCACCACCTGTGACAAAAGTATAATCAGCAAAGTGTTTCATATAGTGTATCTCTTCATCAGAAGAGACAACAATGATCTCGGCAAAGAGCCCGGTGGCTTCAAAGTGCTGTGCAACATGCAGCCACAGAGGAAGCGCTCCACTGTAGAGCCACTGTTTCTTAACACTACTTTTGAAGCGGGAAGAGCTACCCGCTCCCAGCAATACCAGTGTGGTTTGTGACAAAATTTACCTCTTTGTGTATCAAATAGTAACGGATTATACAGATAATTTCTTGATAATCGCTTTATGGGTTTCCAATATACACAGCTTAACTGAAAATTCAATTAAGAGTAAAAAAGTCTTATTTTCTGGATAAATTAAAGACCATTTAAGATTTGGGTGGTATAACTCAAGTATCAAATTTTTTGTATAGGAGTCATCACATGACACAAGAGAATGTACTGGAAGCATTGAAAAATGTAACCTACCCGGGCTTTACGAAAGACATCGTAACGTTTGGATTCGTAAAAGATATCAACATCGACGGGAAGAACGTCTCTCTGGCGATCGACATCACATCTTCGGCCGATGAGGTCAAAGCACAACTGACCGACGAAGCGACGACCGAGCTGAAGAAAGCAGGTTTTGAGAATATCAACATCACCATCAAAGCACCACAGGCACCCAAGCAGATGAGCAACTCTGTCAGCGGTAAGAACATCGCGCCACATGTCAAGAGCTTCGTGATGGTCTCTTCAGGTAAGGGAGGGGTCGGTAAATCGACTACATCTGTCAACCTCGCGATCGCTATGGCGATGCAAGGCAAGAAAGTGGGACTGCTCGATGCGGATATCTACGGGCCGAACATTCCTCGTATGATGGGTCTGGAAGATCAGAAGCCTGAAATCCAGGGCAACAAAGTGCTCCCGCTAAAAGCCTACGGTGTTGAAGTGATGTCTATGGGTTCACTCATGGAGCCGGGACAGTCGCTCATCTGGAGAGGTTCGATGATCATGAAAGCGATCGAGCAGTTTCTCAGAGACATTCTCTGGAGTGAGCTTGATGTACTCGTCATCGACATGCCTCCGGGTACAGGTGATGCGCAACTGACACTGGCACAGTCCGTACCGGTCACTGCGGGTATTACGGTCACAACACCGCAAGAAGTATCACTGGATGACAGTAGACGATCTCTTGATATGTTCCAGAAACTCCATATTCCGACTGCGGGTATCATTGAAAATATGTCAGGCTTTATATGCCCTTCATGTCATACAGAATCTGACATCTTCGGTATGGGTACGACCGAGCCGGTCGCCAAAGAGTACGATACCAATGTCATCGCACGTATCCCGATAGAGCCTGCAATCAGAGTCGGTGGTGACACCGGTCAGCCGGTCACCTACCATATGCCTGATTCTGAGACGGCAAAGCGCTATCAGGAAGCGGCAAGCAATCTGCTTGCGTTCATCGACAAAGTGCAGGCAGAGGGCGGTGCGGACAACACTGCCATCCAGCCAACCACACCTCCGGGTGTGAGTGCATGTTCTACCGGTGCGGGTGCTTCGAGTGCGCCGCAGGGGGGAGGACATGGTGGCGGTGGAAGCTGCGGCTGTCACTAAATCGTTCCATTGCACTGCATCTTTGACCGATCGGCTTCGTTCCGTTCGGTCACATACTAAGAAGTATGCTCCCTCTCTCCACTCACGCCGATCTGCCAAATCTACAGCACACTGAAACGATTTAACTTCTTTTAAAAACTAATAACAAAATCCTGTAAGCTCCTGCGCTCCACACCACACTTCAAACCAAATCTGATGCAAACTGAAAAGAAATCTTTTCCATCTATCGTTAAAGTATGCTCCCTCTCTCCACTCACGCCGATCAGCCAAATCTGCAGCACACTGAAACGATTTAACTTCTTTCAAAAGCGAATAACAAGATTCTGTAAGCTCCTGTGCGCTCTACATCACACTTCAAACTCATTAAACCTATTTTGGCTCCTCTCTTGTTTGACAAATTTTGCTACAATACGGCATATATAAATTAACATACAGGAATACCTTATGACCAATACCGAAAAACTGAAAAATCTTCTCGAAAATGAGATGATCCCCGACCTGGAAGTGGCAATAGACGAACTCTTTGCCAAGATAGACAAAACAAAAAACGCTTCAGCCGAAGATAAAAAAGACCTTGAAGAGATGCGTGATATGCGTACGGAGTGCTTTGCGATCATAGAAGAGATCAAACGCGACGAGATGGACGAAGAAGAGGCGACAGAGCTTCTTGATGAGCTTGTTGAAGTGAAAATGGAGGAGAAGTAAACACCTCTCCTTTAGCAGGGGCATCACGCCCCCAACTCTTCTCTTACAATCTGTACCGCTTTGACCATATTTTCCAGACTTGGTTTTACCTCTTCCCACTTACGGGTTTTTAGCCCGCAGTCGGGGTTGATCCAGAGTTGCTCTTTTGGCAGTACCTCAAGCAGTTTATGAATCTGTGCAACGATCTCCTCTACACTTGGGATGCGCGGCGAGTGAATGTCATAAACCCCCGGTCCTACCTCTTGTTTGTATCCGACTTCAGCGAAGATCTTGAGCAGTTCATTCCCGCTTCTTGCGGTTTCTATGGAGATGACATCGGCATCCATCGCTTCGATGGTGCGGATGATGTCGTTGAATTCCGAGTAGCACATATGGGTGTGTATCTGTGTCTCTTTGCGTGCGGAACTTACGGCAAGTTTGAAGTCGCGTACCGCCCAGTTTTCATACTCGGGGATGTTGGCGTTTCGAAGCGGATATCCCTCTTTGAACGCCGCTTCGTCCACCTGAATGATCTTGATGCCCGCATGTTGCAGGTCGTTCACTTCATCACAGATGGCAAGGGCGATCTGCTTGCTTACTTCACTGCGGGGCAGATCGTCGCGTACGAATGACCAGTTGAGAATGGTTACGGGACCTGTAAGCATCCCCTTCATAATCTTATCAGTCTTGCTTTGCGCATAGGTGATCCACTCTACCGTCATCGGCTTGGGACGGCTGATGTCTCCGTAGATGAACGGCGGCTTGACACAGCGGCTGCCGTAGCTCTGTACCCATCCGTTTTGGCTGAAGCCGTAGCCCTTGAGCTGCTCGCCGAAGTACTCGACCATGTCGTTGCGCTCCGGTTCACCGTGTACCAGTATTTCCAGTCCGCATGCTTCTTGGAATGCGACACACTCGTCGATGTAGTCTCTCATTGCCTTGACATAGGCTGCTTCGTCAATGATGCCCTGCTTGAAATCGCGTCTTGCCTTGCGCACCTTGGGTGTCTGGGGAAAGGACCCGATGGTTGTCGTGGCAAGCGGTTGGTACTTCAACGCATCATGCTGGATGTTGATACGCTCTTCATAGACACCTTCTCGTTCCCACTTGCTTATAGTCGCTGTACGCTCCTGTACCGCTTTGTCGTGGATGCGCACAGAGTTGCGTCTGCTTTTGTTGGCGGCACGGTTGGACGCAAGCGCCGCAGTTTCCGCTTCGCTTAAGCTCTCGCCGAAGAAACATTTGCTAATGAGCGAAAGTTCATCGAGTTTTTCCACGGCATAGCTTAGCCAATTCTTGACTTCGGCATCCATCTTCTCTTCGTATTTGAGTGTAAACGGCGTATGCAGCAAAGAGGAGGAGGTTGAGACGATGATGTTGCTTGTGTTTACGACTTGCGCGATCTTTTCAAGCAGCGCTACGGTTGCATCGATGTCGTTCTTCCATATGTTACGCCCGTCAAGTACACCTGCAATGAGTTTTTTCCCACTATGAGCGATAGCCTCAAGGCTCTCGAAGTTCTTTTCCCCATAAAGGAAGTCAAGTCCTATACCCCACACTGGTGTATGTACAAGCACGGCTGTGGCTTCAACGGCGTGTTCAAAGTAGGTACTGACGATGATCTTGACATTGTCAGACGCGTTGCAGAGTGCATCGTAGCAGGGTTTGATGAGGCTCAAATGTTTTGGTTCTATGTCTTTAACGAAGATCGGCTCATCGATCTGTACGAAAACCTCCTCATCAAGCGTACCGATCTCTTTGATAAGCTGCTCATAGAGCGGCAGTATCTTTCCAAATAGCTCGTAGGTATCGCCGCGGTCGGTTCGCTTGGAGAGACCAAGGAAGGTGAGCGGTCCGATGAGATTGATCTTGGTAGTGACGCCCTGTGCCTGTGCCTCTTTGTAATCGTTGATGACTTTGCCTGCATCGAGTGCATAGCTGTCGTTTGGGTGGAGTTCGGGGACAATGTAGTGGTAGTTGGTGTTGAACCATTTGGTCATCTCCATCGCCACGGCGTCCTTGTTCCCCCGTGCCATTGCAAAGTAAAGTTCCTCATTTTGAAGCCCTTTGAAACGCTCAGGTATCGCACCGAGCATCACGGCTGTATCGAGCATATTGTCATAGAGTGAAAAGTCGTTGCTGGCAATAAAGCCGATGCCTGCCTCTTTTTGATAGTGCCAGTGGCGTGCCTTGAGCTCTGATGCTACTTTTTTTACTTCTGCAAAATCGGTCTCTTTTGCCCAGTATTTTTCCAGTACTTTTTTGAGTTCTCTCTGCTCTCCGATGCGCGGGAAGCCTATGACATAGTTTTTGTGTGACATGTGTATATCCTTTATTTCAATATATTTTCTGTTTCATAATGAAAATCAGGGTTGTAGTACTGTATGTCTCTGTCATCATTGGGGATCTTGAACTGGAGATTTCCGATCAAGTCGGGGAGGACAAAGGAAAAGACTAAAACCCTATTTCAAATTATTGATGCCGGCAGGTAGTAAAATATTTAAGCAGAAAAAAGGGGAGGATGCACACCGGTACGCCGGAAGGCATAAAAAGTAGTATAAAAAGGACATCGTGGAATGAAATGGTTCAGCAACAATACCAGCCGTGCTTTACGCTTGTAGTAGCAGTTGCAGTGGCAGGGCTTGACCGGCTGAAGTGTAGCGGTTTGGGTGTTAAGCATCGCTTCTGGCGGATCAGCCTCTTCAAGGGGTTCTCTGTTACGCTCAAGACTTAGCAGAGTCCGTGCGGAAGAAACCTGTGCCTGAAGTTTGTGTACGACCGCATGCGCGAGAATGGCTGAGAGTGTAAAGTAGTTCTTGCCAAATCCGCGCAGCATACCGTGTATCCTTTTGTTTAGAAATTATGTGGAATTATAGCCTGAAAAGATTTAGAAAAAATAAAATGCTATTTATTTAAGAGAAATTTTATCTTTATTAGACTATAGTGGAACTTCAAACTCTCGGGGTGCTGCCATCAGGCAGCTGAGAAGATTTGGGGTCTGACCTCAAATAATTTATTGCGTAGCAATGAATTGTTTGTGGGTCTGACTCCCATGACAATCTACCCGCTGAACTTGACCCGGACAATACCGGCGTAAGGAAGAGTCTTGTAATTCTACGCAGTTTTGAGAACATATTTGTCGATTGGGGCAAAATGTCCGCTACTTCAATTACACTCTTCCCTTACTAACAACATTGATACTATTAAAAGTTACAAAGGGAAAAACATGACTACTACCATGACTAACGATACCAAATCACTTTTTGCAGCAAGCGAAGAGATTATTACGCGCGACCCGCTTCCAGGTTCTGAAAAAATTTATGTCTCAGGCAAAATCCACCCACACATCAAGGTGCCGATGCGAAAGATTACGCTGACCAATGATGAGGAACTTGTTGTTTACGATACCTCAGGTGTTTACACAGATCCCAATGTCGAGATTGATGTGACCAAGGGGATCGACCCTATCCGTAAGGAGTGGATCGAAGCAAGAGGTGATGTGGAGCCGTATGAAGGGCGTATCATCAAGCCTGTGGACAACGGCTACAACACCGACGAGCAGCTTGAATTTGTCACTGCCGGCTCCAAAGGACTGCACCGTACGCCGCTGCGTGCCAAAAAGGGTAAAAATGTCACGCAACTACACTACGCTCGACAGGGTATCATTACGCCTGAGATGGAGTTCATCGCTATCCGTGAGAACCAAAAACTGGAGTGGACCAAAGCCTATTTGTCAGATGAGGAGCGCAACGGTAGACTAAAAGGAGAGAATTTTGGTGCTAATTTGCCTGATGAGATCACTCCTGAATTCGTCCGTAAAGAAGTAGCCGAAGGGCGTGCGGTTATTCCACTCAACATAAACCACCCCGAAGTTGAACCGATGATCATCGGACGCAATTTCCTCGTTAAGGTCAACTCCAATATTGGAAACTCTGCAACCACCTCAAGCATTGCTGAAGAGGTTGAAAAGATGGTCTGGGCGACGCGATGGGGTTCTGATACGGTGATGGATCTCTCTACTGGCAAAAATATTCACACGACCCGCGACTGGATACTGCGAAACTCACCTGTGCCTATTGGTACCGTGCCGATCTATCAGGCGCTAGAGAAGGTTGGCGGTGTAGCAGAGGATCTCACTTGGGAAGTGTTCCGCGATACACTCATCGAGCAGGCAGAGCAGGGGGTCGACTACTTCACTATCCATGCGGGACTCCTGCTGCACCATGTACCGATGACGGCGAAGCGTGTGACGGGGATTGTCAGCCGTGGCGGGTCTATCATGGCAAAGTGGATGATCCATCACCACCAAGAGAATTTCCTCTATACCCATTTTGAAGAGATCTGCGAGATCATGAAAGCCTATGACATCACCTTCTCTTTGGGTGACGGGCTGCGTCCGGGATCGGTAGCCGATGCCAACGATGAAGCGCAGTTTGCAGAGCTCAAGACACTGGGTGAACTGACCAAGATCGCATGGAAACATGATGTGCAGGTACTCATTGAGGGTCCGGGGCATGTACCGATGCATATGATCAAAGAGAATATGGAAAAGCAGCTTGAGTACTGCCATGAGGCACCGTTCTATACGCTTGGACCGTTAACGACGGATATTGCTCCGGGGTATGACCATATCACTTCAGGTATCGGTGCGGCGATGATCGGATGGTACGGTACGGCGATGCTCTGTTATGTGACACCCAAAGAGCACCTTGGACTACCGGACAGAGATGATGTCAAAGAAGGACTCATTACCTACAAGCTCGCTGCGCATGCGGCCGACATTGCCAAGGGGCATCCGGGCGCCATTGCCCGCGACCATGCAATGAGCAAAGCGCGCTTTGAGTTTAGATGGATCGATCAGTTTAACATCGGGCTTGATCCGGATCGTGCCAGAGAGTATCACGATGAGACCATGCCGATGGAGTCAGCTAAAGTAGCCCATTTCTGTTCGATGTGCGGCCCGAAATTCTGCTCCATGAAGATTTCTGCTGAAGTGCGAGACTATGCCGCGGCACAAGAAGAGGGCTTAAGCCCCGAAGAGATACAAGCCGGTATGGATGAGATGAGCCAGAAGTTTCAGGAGCTTGGCGGGGAAGTGTATGTTCCGGAGGAACAAGTGAAGAGTCAAGAGTGAAGGTAGAACATGAACATTGCCATCGCAGGAGCCGGTCTTGTAGGTAGAGTAGTTGCCATCAATCTGCTTCGAAGCGGTCAAGACCTTACCATCACTTTCTTTGATAAAGACTCCAAAGAGGGTGTTACTGCCGCAGGGTTTACTGCTGCGGGAATGCTGGCGCCCTATGCGGAGTTGGAGACGGCAGAGTCGGTCATTTTTGAACTGGGTCATCGCTCTATTAGGCTCTGGCCCGACCTGCTCAGAGAGATAGGACTCTTTGACGGTTATCAGCAAAAGGGGACTGTCATCACTGCACACCCTCAAGATATGGGGGAGTTGGAGCACTTCATAGGCATGCTGCGCAGAAAGGTCGATGCGGCAGAAGCCATAGAGAGCGTTGATGGGGCAGGCATCCAAGCATTGGAGCCTGATCTTTATGCGCATCAGAGAGGATTTTACATTCCCGACGAGGGGTTGGTGGATGCGCAGCGATTTATGGCGTTCAGTGTAAACTACTTTGAGCGCTTTGAGCATGTCTGTTTCCGTGAATATACCCCCGTAGAGAAGATCGAAGCGGGTAAGGTACACATCAAAGAGGGTGTAGAGAGGTTTGACTGGGTATTTGATGCGCGTGGGCTAGGAGCTAAAGAGCACTTTGATGATCTTCGCGGTGTGCGGGGCGAGGTGATGTGGGTAGAAGCAAACGATATTGACATCACCCGTCCGACCCGTTTGATGCATCCGCGGTACAAACTCTACATCGTTCCGCGCGGCAACGGCTGTGAGGGGATAGACTTGGAGTACTGTGCCGATTGTAAGCTGTCGCAAACCGTAGGATATAAGCGTTATCTCATAGGGGCAACGGAGATAGAGAGCGAAGATATGTCGCCTATCTCCGTGCGCTCTTCGATGGAACTGCTTTCGGCGCTCTATACGGTGCATCCCAATTTTGGAGAGGCCCGCGTAGTCAACACCGAGACCAACTGCCGTCCGGCATTCAAAGACAACCTGCCACGCATCGAGAACGAAAAGGGGTTGACACGCATCAACGGTCTCTACAGACATGGGTACCTGCTGGCACCGGCGATCGTGGAAAAAGCTCTGAATGAAGGAATTTTTATGTAGGGGCAATCCTTGTGGTTGCCCTTGGCTGCAATGAAACTGTAATCTATAAGGATACCACCCCTACGCCAAGGAGAGAAAATGACTATTGTACTTAATGGTGAACCTAAAGAGATCGCCCCACAAACAACCATCGTTGACTTGATGGAAGCGTTTGGTTATAAAGAGGGTGTCGGTGCAGTGGCGATCAATATGACCTTTGTTGCTTCGGACAGTTACGACAACACTGTGCTCCATGAGGGTGACGAAGTGGAGATATTGGCTCCTGTATGCGGGGGATGAATGAAGAATGAAGCATGAAGAATTTATTGGTGTAGGGTCGGTTTACCGACCATGAAGATAGCGTGAAGAGATGGATGGTATCTATTTGAGAAGGAAAATAAAATGACAAAACATATGCAAAACAGTGAATGCACATGGCAGATCGGTGGCAAAAGCTTGACATCCCGCATGTTCATCGGTTCGGCGCTTTATCCGTCACCTGCGATTATGGAATCGGCTATCAGAGCTTCCGAGGCACAGGTTGTGACAGTTTCCTTGCGTCGTCAGGGGGTAAACAAAGAGGCGGGAGAGAGCTTTTGGAAGATCATTCAAGAGCTTGGTGTTGAAGTGTTACCCAACACGGCAGGGTGCCACTCTGCCAAAGAGGCGATCACGATCGCACAGATGGCACGGGAGGTTTTCAAGACCAACTGGATCAAACTGGAGGTTATTGGCGATCAATATAATCTTCAGCCCGACCCCTATGAAACGGTCGAAGCGGCAAAAGTGTTGGTCAAAGAGGGCTTTGAAGTCTTTCCCTATACGACAGACGATCTGGTTGTTGCCAAGCGGCTGGTCGATGCGGGGTGTAACATCTTGATGCCATGGGGCTCGCCTATTGGTTCGGGAAAAGGTTTGATGAACCCCTACAATCTTAAGGCGATCCGTGAAGCTTTTCCTCGTATGCCGCTTATTATTGATGCGGGTATTGGCAAGCCCTCCCACGCCGTAAGGGCGATGGAGTTGGGCTATGACGGTATACTGCTCAACTCCGCTGTAGCACTGGCACAGGATCCTGTCGCGATGGCACAGGCTTTTGCGTTGGCTGTTGAAGCGGGACGCATAGGATATGAAGCGGGTGCGATGCAGGAGCGTGAATTTGCTTCACCCTCCACACCTACGGTCGGTACACCGTTTTGGCACCAAGGAAAATAATGTAGGGGCAACCCTTGTGGTTGCCAAAATATCTATGTTAAAAACAAAGGGCAACTACAAGGGGTGCCCCTACGAAAAAAAAGGAATCCAATGCAATTTCCCAAATGTGATGAAACACCATTAGGGGTCTATCCGATTGTCGATAGAGCCCATAAGCTTGAGACGCTGTATCGATGTGGGATCACGACAGCACAGTTGCGCATCAAAGATATGACAGGTGACGCACTTGAAGCGGAGATCATTAAAGGGATTGAGATATCAAACGTGTTTGATGCACGCTTTTTTGTCAATGACTATTGGCAGCTTGCCATACGACACGGCGCATACGGCGTGCATCTGGGGCAAGAGGATATTCAAGAGGCAGAAATCGGTGCACTTTATGATGCGGGATTAAGGCTTGGCATCAGCTCTCACACACCCAAAGAGATTGAGATCGCTCTCTCGTTCGAGCCATCTTATCTGGCGATAGGACCCATCTATGAGCCTATTTCCAAAAAGATGGCGTATGAGAATGTCGGTTTAGAACGGTTGAAGCAGTGGGCGGCGAAAGTAAATTATCCTATTGTTGCCATTGGAGGCATTACGCAGGAGAATATTGCAAAGGTGGCGGCGACTAAAGCTGCAAGCGGGATTGCGATGATCTCAGCGGTATTGGACAGTGAGGGTGCTATATCTACCGAAAGAACCAAAGCACTGATGGAGGCGTTTGTGCGTGATGCCTGATAACCATACTCCAACAGTATTGACAATAGCAGGCTTTGACCCCTACGGCGGTGCAGGGATACAGATTGATACAAAGACCATTCATGCACTGGGAGGGTATGCACTCAGTGCCATCACAGCTGTTACGGCACAAAACTCCAGAGGGGTGGCGGCTGTGGAAGCGGTTAGCGCCCAAACATTGCGAAAGCAGTTGTGTACGCTGCTGGATGACATAGCCGTGGATGCTGTCAAGATCGGCATGCTTGTCAATGCTGAACTCATAGAGGTGGTTTCTGATGTTATCAGACAGTATCGTCTTAAAAATGTAGTACTAGATACGGTGCTGGTCAGCTCCAGCGGTACAAGACTTTTGGAAACAGAAGCTATCGAAACGATGATCGTTAAACTGTTTCCGCTGTGTAGGCTCATTACGCCCAATCTGCATGAGACCAATACCCTGTTACAAGCCGATTTTGAAGGAAGTGCCAAAGAGGTACCGCGTATGGCAGAGGGACTTTTTTCCCTTGGTGCGAGGAATATTCTTCTCAAAGGGGGGCATACGATCGAGCCTGAAGCGGTCGATTGTCTTGTGAGTCTTTCAAGTATAACCCGTTTCAGTACGCCACGTGTGGACACCACGCATACCCATGGTACAGGCTGTCTACTCTCATCGGCAATCGCCACCACTCTTGCAAAAGGTGAATCTCTGGCAGAAAGTGTCAAGCAGGCAAAACACTTTTTGTATAAAAAGCTGCAGGATTCAGACAAGCTGGTGTTACGCTATCATGGTCCTGATAGGACACAGAAAGAGCCTATTTTTTAATTAAGACTTATTTTATCTTATTTATGTATACTCACAGCATCAACACTCTCGGGGAGCACAAAGTACTGAGATGGCAAAGCAGCCTGACCCGTTGAACTTGATCCGGATCATACCGGCGTAAGGAAGAGTTGTGTCTGTCTGAGTATCGATCCTCTACACTACATGGCTTTTCCCAAATCAATTTTTAGGGAAACCAATGACATCCAAATATTTTTCATTATCAATCATCACTGCGGCAACATTGTTGTCAAGTACACTATTGGCAGATGAGGTCAATCTTGACCCTATTGTAGTCGGAGCGGATTTTAGAGTGGAAAAGCTCTCGAAAACAGCAGCAAGTGTTGCTGTGATAGGGGAAGATCGTCTCTATGATAAATCGGATCGTTCGTTTATAGAAACGATCTCTTCAGTACCGAATGTTAACTTCTCTGCAGGTGCTTCCAAACCTAAATATATTCAAATAAGGGGTATTGGTGAACGCAGCCAGTTCGAAACACCGATCAATCCCTCTGTCGGTCTGATATCCGATGGTATCGACTATTCCCAAAACACTTTGGGCGTCTCGCTTTTTGACGTCAAACAGATAGAGGTTTTCAGAGGGAGTCAAGGGACAACGTTCGGAGCGAATGCATTGGCAGGTATTGTCATTGTTCAAAGCAACGAACCGACCGATGAAGCGGGAGGTCATATTGAAATGACCGTAGGAAACTACAATGCCAAGGCAGTTGGTATTGCAATCAATGCACCGCTGATTGAGAACAAACTGCTATCACGATTCTCACTCTACAAGAACACGAGTGACGGATATATGAAGAATGTCTATCTCGGACGGGAAGATACAAACAATATTGATGAACTCAATGCCAAAGCGCAGTTTAAATGGTTCGTTTCAGAAAATCATACGATCGATCTTGTTCTGTCCCATACCAATGTCAATAATGGTTACGATGCGTTTACACTTGACAATTCACGCAACAGTACCTCTGACAGACCGGGGAAAGATACCTTGAAAATGGATGCATTGGCTTTAAAATCAACTTATCAGTTCGGTCAAGCGGCACATCTGGTGACAGCATTCAGTATGTCTGATGCAGACTCTTTGTATAGTTACGATGAAGATTGGAGCTATGTCGGTGCTTTTGATCCGGCATTATGGCCTTACAGTTGGTTCGATTCCTATCAGCGACATAAGAAGCAGCAAGATATTGATGTGCGTCTTGTTTCTGATGAGGCAGGACGGATCTTTAACGGCATGACAGACTGGACTGTAGGGATTTACTATAAATCCTACAATGACAGACTGCATAGAAGCCATGATAAAGATGGTAATGTAGAACTCTTTGACAGTGACTATGATGCTGACAGTATGGCTTTCTATACCGAACTTGATACACATATAAGCAAAAAGCTGCTCTTGATTACGGGTATCCGTATAGAACGGTGGAGTGCAGACTATCAGGACTCTGCAGGTTTTGACCTGAATAATGATGAAACGATGGTAGGTGGGAAACTGGGATTGAATTATCAGCATAATGACGATCAATTATACTACTTGACTGTTTCACGAGGTTATAAACCGGGCGGGTTCAATGCAACCAATGATGCCGGTATTCCCAAAACCTATAGTAGCGAAGTGATCTGGAATTTTGAAGGTGGGTTGAATTCGAAGCACTTTGACGGTACTTTGGTAAGCCGTTTAAACTTCTTTTACGGGAAGCGCAGTGACCAGCAGATCAAACTCTACCAGGAGCAGACACGAAGTTTTACTGACTATTTGGCCAATGCTCCTAAAAGTCACTACTATGGTCTTGAATCCCAGTTAGACTACTATCCTGCCGATACACTGCACCTCTATGCGAGCTTAGGGTTATTACGCTCGGAGATTGACGACTATTATGGTGCACCGCTTGAAGGACGCGAACCGGCAATGTCACCTAAATATCAGTACAATATTGGATTGGATTACACATTCCTTGATAACTGGGTATTCAAGACTAACATTGAAGGAAAAGGAAGTTACTATTTTTCCAACACACATAATCAAAAGTCTGATCCCTACGCATTGTGGAACGCAAGCCTTGGATACAGTGCTGAACACTGGAGCGGTACGTTTTGGATAAGAAATATTACGGATAAAGATTACTATACGCGGGGCTTTTATTTTGGGAACAATCCGGCAACAGGGTATGCAGATGAACTCTATACGCAGTATGGAGACCCACGTACATTCGGATTTACGCTATCATATGATTTCTAGTTCGA
>JAJRRK010000093.1 GCA_024279555.1 Campylobacterales bacterium | reverse complement strand
GGTCCGATGTACCCGCCAAGTGTCAGATCAGGTGTTCCTTCAACAAAAATAAGCGGGTCGCCTTCTCCCACCTTGAGGATCGTAACGTTCATCCCTTTTTTGAAGTCATAGAACATCGTTGCGACATAACGGTCGAATGCTGAAGCCAGCACCGCATTCTTGAATACCTCGTCTCCTTTGGCATCTCCATCCTCGATCGTCGTAATGACACCGTCAGGTGTCTTAACAAGCGCACCGCGTACCAACATATACCTAGAGTGGTCCGCCATCGGTCTGTGACCCGGTGTGATGAAGTACGCAACAGGGTTACTTAGTGTCACCTCAAGTGTGTAGGCACCTGAAGGCTGTACAGTCAGATGTTTGGTGACGGTCACTTTGGAGAGTTGCTGTGTCAACGTGAGTGAGACTGTACCGTTCTTGGCATCCTGCACACCACTGAGAGAAGAGGTGTACGGTGTTTTGAACGCCTCTTCATTCAATGCCTTGTCTGTAAAACGGATCTCAAGTGGCTTGGTTTTATCCGGAGCAAGGATCTGCAGGTTGTGTCCTTCGGCATTCTGATACTTCTTTTCAAGAAGTTCGAACTGGGCGATACGTCCAAGTTCGTCTATACGCATTTTATATGTATCCGAAACAATGGTCACCAGAGCATTGGAAGTCGTTTCCGGCGCACTGTTTGCCGTTTTTTCTACGGCCGGTGCATCCACCGGTGCAGGAGCGGCTTTTGCCTGCAGCTTGTTCGGCGCACTCACAACCGAGCTGTTCGCTTCACCTTGTGGCAGCGGCTTTTGCGGAGTAAAGAGATAGCTGTATCCTACAAATACAAGAAAGGAGAGTGCCAACGCGAGAAGTAGTCGTTTATTGAGATCTTGTTGTTCCAAAATAGTACCTTTATATCGAAGCGTTATAGTATAGTCTTAAGTGTGTTAAATTCTGTTTTAATTGGAAAGTAATGCAGCACATTTTTTGAGTGCATGAAGATAAGCCTTATCCGTGACGGCATAACTCTCTTTCAACAAAGCGGGCTTTGCGACCAGAACGTATGACCCGCTTTTGAGTTGATCGATATGTTCAATGAAATGCGCCCGGAGCAAACGCTTTGCTCTGTTCCTGTGAACTGCATTCCCTATTTTCTTACTGGCAACAAACCCTGCTTTATATGTATCTGATCTTTGGTAAAAAAGTACGAAGTAGGGAGTGTGCCAAGTTTTGGTGGAGCGGTTGTAGACTCCGTTAAACTCTTTACTGGTCTTCAGACGTGTAAAATGTTTAATCTTGGCGATGGGATTATACCGCCAGTCTTTTTCTGCCTTTTGCTCTTCTGGCAGCAATTACTTTTCTACCGTTCTTCGTTTTCATTCTTGTTCTGAAACCGTGCGTTCTTTTTCTTGGTGTGTTATGCGGCTGATATGTTCTTTTCATTCTAAATCCTTCATCTGTTTTCCCCACATACGCGCGGGTTTATTTGGACGCGATTGTACCCAAAAGAGACTTAATATATTCTAATTTAATGTCTTAAATACGATCTCACCGCTACGCTCTTCCTCTTTTGTCTGTAAAAAGGTCTCCATCAGCTTGAAAATAATGTATTTGATGTCATGAGTCGTATTGCGTACCTCAAGTTCGATGCAGTAGGGATCCTTCGCCTCGTTGATCTTGAGATGGCGCATCACACGCTCACCAAAATGGTATCCGCCATCTATCTTTGTATCCTGACAGATGATCGCATAGATCGCTTTGTCTCTGTCAAGTTCAAAAAGTATATCGGTATTCCGTTTCTGCTCATTGAGTATCTTCTCGACATCACACATCTGCGCTGTGACCAGCATCACGACAAAAGAGCGTTCTTCACCCCTGTTCATCAGATAATAGACGATCTCTATCGTAGTAGAGAGTTTATCCAGCATCGTTGCTGCCAGAGTTATGTCATCTCCCTGAAACCGTATATTCTTTCTTCCGGCATCATTCTCTCTTTGCTTCATTTCATTATCTCCGATCATTAAAAAAAGATATATCATAATTATATCAAAATATCCGATACTTCCCTTTAGCTTCGGCTGTTATAATTCGCTATGACCAAAAAACATATTTCCGACCTTCCCTCACCATGCTGGCTGCTTGAAGAAAAAAAGCTCATACACAACCTCAAAACGATCCGGTATATCAAGGAGCAGAGCGGTGCCAAAGTGCTGCTTGCGCTCAAAGGCTATGCACTATGGAAAAGCTTCGATACCATTAGACCCTATCTTGACGGATGCTGTGCCAGCGGTCTGCATGAAGCGAAACTGGCAGCTGAGGAGTTTGCAAAAGAGGTACACACCTACTCTCCCGCCTACAAAGAAGAAGAGATAGAAGAGATCGCCGCCCTCTCACATCATCTGGTCTTCAACTCACCTGCTCAGTTCAAACGTTTTGCACCACAGGCAAAAGAGACAAACCCTGCCCTCTCTCTGGGACTTCGGGTCAACCCCGAATACTCTGCCTCTCCCAAGGAGATATACAACCCCTGCGGTCTGTACTCCAGACTGGGAACCACACTGGATAATTTTGACGAAACACTGCTTCCACAACTTGAGGGATTCCACTTTCATGCGTTGTGCGAACAGGACAGCGACGCGCTCGAAGCGGTACTGGAAAACTTTGAACGGAAGTTTGGCAAGTATATCCGTCAAATGAAATGGATCAACTTTGGAGGCGGACACCATATAACCCGGCAGGGATACGATGTAGAGAAGCTCATATCCCTCATTAAAAACTTTAAAGCAAAATATGGGGTCGAGGTGTATCTTGAACCGGGTGAGGCCATAGGCTGGGAGACAGGAATTCTCATCGCCACCGTACTCGACATCGTGCATAACGGTATCGATATTGCCATACTCGACACTTCTGCCGAAGCTCACATGCCCGACACTATCATCATGCCCTACCGTGCGGAAGTTCGCGGTGCGGGGAAAGCGGGAGAGAAAGCCTACACTTACCATCTTGGCGGCAATACCTGTCTTGCAGGCGACATCATGGGAGACTACAGCTTCGATGAACCTCTCAAGATCGGAGACCAGATCATTTTTGAAGACCAGATGCACTATACGATGGTTAAAGCCACTACGTTCAACGGCATCAAGCTGCCGAGTATCGCCATAGAGAGAGTAGATGGCAGTATTGAAGTAATCAGGGAATTCGGATACGAGGACTTCAAAAAGCGGCTCTCGTAGGGCACGTATTCCTGCGCACCATTTTTTTCATCGACTACACAGGAATACGCACCCAAAGACAACAGATCATCTGCCTTTAATGACAATATCTTCGTCGTCACTTTCCAGATTGAAATCTTTGATGTAGACTACATCAAGTGACTCAGACTCTTCGCTGGCACCGAGCACCACTTCGACCGAGGGGCTGTACTCGTAGCGTACCTGCATCTTGGGCACCTCGCCGTTGATGTAGATGACCGTGGTCTTGTCATTGATCTTTTTTCCTACTTCAACACTGTTCCCCTCACCAATAACAAGGTGGTCGATCTTTACACCCATATCATTGAGTGCTGACTTTGCCATCGCTCCACCCATCATTTTCATCATATCGTTGGCGTTGTTATTCCCTGCCAGTTCCTCAGAGTCGAAGAGGATGATCGAGAGGATCTGCTCTTTGGTCAGGCTCGGTACCGAAGAGAATAGAATATTTGGTACTGCCGGCGTTCCAGTTACATTAATGGTAATAAGATGACGCAACGCCTGATACTTGACCGTAATATCGAGCATCGGTTTGGTCGGATCACCTGTGAAGTAGATATGGCTGCGCTCCAGTACGAAACGTTTCCCCTGGAAAGTATAACTGCTTCCGTCAACGATGTCAACAGAACCCAATACCATCGGGTCGGAATTGATCGCTTTGAGAATACTGAGATTGACATTCGCCTTCACATCGATGGGACCCTGCTGGAAAAGAAGCGGTTTTTGCGTATCTACTGTCACCTTTATCGTCATATTATCCATAAAAGGACTCGGTTCCTTCTTCTTCATCTCCTGTACAATCAAGATATCACTGTCACTGGGGAAGCTCTTGGTATCGAGATTATAGTGGATATCACCGCCAAGCAGAGTGATCTTTCCGTTAATGTCTGTCGCTATACCCTTAAAAAGTGCTCTAAGGTCAATCCTACTGTCAAGGTTGATCAGCTCATGGGAGAGGTGAAACTGAGATGCATTGGCAAGAATCTCTCCCTGCATCGTTTTGGTATTGAGTTTTCCTGTCACTTTGAGCTGGTCATTGAGCCAAAGCTGCGGTATGTGCATCACTTCTTTCTCAAACTGCACCTCTGAGGGTTTTGTAGCGAAGAATTTCATCTTGTTATAGGTAAGCTGATATGCTTTAAGCAGTAGTGTGTTTCCACCTTTGATGCCAAGCGAGATCATGACATCATCGATCTTGTGTGTTGTTTTCCTGTCTGCATGGTAGATGACCGTCGGAGATCGTAAGATCAAAGTGGCATCACTGTTCTTTTTAATCACTGCGGCAACATTAAGCTTTCCTTCCACTTTGGGCAGTTTTTCCACATGATAGAACTGATTGACCGTTCCAAACAGTGTCTGGAAGGAATCTACATCACTCTTGATGACAATATCACCGTTCTCATCCGTTTTCAAAGAGGCATTGAGTCCTGCCAAACGTATTGTTCCGTCTACTTTCCCCTGAAAAGGGTACATTTGCATATCGGCAGAAAGTTTACTCGACTTGAGTGTCGCCTTGATATTTTTTTCATCCATCTTTGCCGTAAGCTTCAAAGGAGAGAGAGCGTTCCATTGAATATTTCTGTCCAGATGTTTGAGCAGTGAATCCTTTGGAACCGTTGTAAGCAGATCGACCGAAATCTTTTTTCCGTAACTGATATCCGCATCAACATCGGCAAGATTGGAGCGAAGATGTACCTTCCCTGTGATTGGATCAAGTTTCTCAAAATTCAGCGGTACATCAACGATCATACTAACCTTTGCTTCCTGTAGCACCTCGGGTAGTGTCACCATCTCTCTCAGAGCAACAGGCGATTTTGTCTCGAGGTGGAACTGCCCTTTTTGGGTAAAATCAGGCACATTGAAATAGCCGGTCAGTGCTACTGAATCGATCGTTGTCTTCACCTGTTTCTCATCTCCATTGAAGAGGATCTGCAATCCCTCGAGGGGCTTGAGAAGCTTAGCATCAAAGCCCTCCAGCTTTCCGGCTTTGAGCGCACCTTCATATGCCATCATCTTGCCATCCATGGTGAAGCGGGCATCCAGTGTACTCTCTTTGGCAAACGATGTTGTTACATTCACCTTCAATGTGGCATCTGCCTTTTTATGCTGTATATCGTATGCGATATGGATTGCCAGTTGATTGATATCGATATTGAAAGGTTCTGTGGCATTAGTCTCGGTCTGTGTAGCTGCGATTGTTACATTTGTATCCGTCATATTGCTGTCTGTCACATTGTGCTCTTGAGGGAGCACCAGTATATGTTTTGCTTTGGCATCCATATCGACGGTAAACTTCTCTTTGCTTGCTGTAAAATCAATAGTGACATCTCCTATTGCTTTTTTGCGCAGAGGCAGTTTGTAGAAATCAAAAAGATGCTGATTGGGAGTAAGTATAATGTGACCGTCAAGATGGTTATTCTTGATAGTACCGTGTTCTTCAATATTACTCATATTGGTCTGTCCATGCAGGTCGATCTCACCCTTTTGGATAATCAGCGTTGGGACATCCAGTACGACCTGTTTTCCTTCAAGCACAAAGCCGTGGATATGTACAGGGTCATAGACCGCCGGCAAAATATCGGTGTGCAACTTTTTGAGGACCACTTTTTGCGGAATGAGTGCATTCTTTTGCTCTTTTTTTTCTGTCGCATGGTTCTCTTCTATCTCACTGTCGGCAAGATTCGATACCTTTTTACTCGTATTTACATCAACTGTTGTGTTACTCTCGTTACTGTCAGCTGAGAACATCTTCTTCAGCGCCAACGTATCGATCTTGACTGCGGAAACTTCATCAAGCATGACCGTGTCATCTAACAAAGAGCCTGCAACCTTCACCTGCCCCACATCGCTCTGCAGTGAGAGCAGATACTTTCCGATCTCAATCGCTCCGATTTTATTCTCCAAAATTTTGACAATATCTGCCTTCACATCGTCGATCTTCAAAGAGAACCTGTCAATGGAGGCGTCCATATACTTACGCGGCTTCAAAGAGGCACTGAAATGCTTCATCTCTGCTACTTTGGGGATCAACGGATTCATTGGCTTTGCATCTTCTGTTTTGGCAGAAGGCTTCATCTCTTGACTTGCATTGACTTCAGCATTTTTACTCTCTTCTGACAAAAACATCGCCTGGAGTGCCTCCGAATCGATATCGGAGATATCCAGTGAGTGTAGCTTCACTGTACCATCTTCCAAAGCAGCGTGCAGTCGCACCTTGGTCAGGTTAGTATCAAGCTGAAGTCCTACATCCCCCACTTCAATCTCATCAACTGCATAACTGATATCTTCGGCATCCAGTACCGTCTTCTCAAATCTGATCCCCTGCTCTGTAAAAGGGTTGACACTCACATGCACTTTTCCGACGGTGACCACCAGAGGGAACGGGGCGGAGGTACTGTTGTTCTCCTCCCCGGTAGAAAAAGAGGCAATAAGTGCTTTGATGGTATCGACGTCGATATCATCCGCAGCCACTTCAGTGATGGCAATACGCTTGTAGAGTATCTTCGAAGGATTCCAAGAGAAGCGGATCTGCTTAGAGATGTTCATATCACCAAATTTCATACCGTCTATTTTGACACCCGTAAAGACATTTCCCCTGATGTCACTATAGCTGATGTTGTAGTCCGGTGCAAAAACATCGGCTACTTTCTTGATCACAAACGAAGAGTTGGCCGCTACCACGATGAGGATCATCAGAGAGACAAAAAAGATGAGAAACCCGTAAATAAATTTTTTCATTAGAATGACTGTCCTATCTGGAATGAGAACCCGTAAATAGAGGGATCATGCACATTGAAGCCCACATCGAGTTTAAAAGGTCCAACCGGTGTCATATAACGTACACCAACACCTGCCGAAGTGATGATTTCTCCCGTAAAGTCGTAACTATCAGGGGTCAACATCGTATTGTCCGTAAAGACCGCTCCATAAAGATCTCCCCAGATCGGATAGTCTAATTCGACTGAGAGGTTTGCCATACTCAAGGCACCGTTGATCAGATCTTCCGTAGGTGATACGATCACACCCAACTCACGGTAACCGTAGGCACGGTTGGAAAAAGCACCTCCGCCAAAAAACTTTTTCGACTCAGGTATTCCTCTGTATGAATCTTCTTCGATCTTGATCGATCCGATCTTTCCAACTACTGCCATGGTCAGATCACTGACTGTATATATCCCGCGTGCTTCGAGCTCCAGTTTCCAGTAAAGACTCGCTTCCGAATCCGAAGGCAGACCAAACTCCGTATCGGCAGCAAGATAATAGCCATTCTTGGGGTTGAGTTTAGAATCTCTGGCATCATAAACCAGTTGAAGGTAGGGATAGACAAGCAGATAGGTATCATACGCCGCACAGGGAAGCACACAGATACCCTCATCGAGCTGATTGATCTCTATCGCCTCAAAGGCAAGCCCTGACACCAGTTTTAACTTCTCATTTTCATGGTTCAGGTAAACCCTTGCCCATGCTTTCTTTTCACGAAAACCGTCATATTCCAGATCGGAATATCCTACACTGGCACCCAGGTCAATATCGAAACCGTATATCTCCGTCAAAACCGGCTTAAAGAAATCTACACGGGCCAACTGTTCCAACGAAGACCAACCCACGGTCATGCTCAACTGCTGTGCATTCCCCATAAAATTGTGTTTGACGAACTTGGCATGTGCACGTGGTCCCACATAGGTATCATACCCCGCACCCGCTTCAATATGATAGGGATCTTTCATCTCTTGTACGGTGATATCTACCGGAACGACATTGTAGAACTTCCGGTCAACATCGATAAGTACCGAGTCGAAAGACTGTAGAGCGTAGATCGCCGAAGAGGTCTCCTGCACTGCTTCGGTACTGAAACGATCACCCTTTTTAGCACGAACTCTTGATTTGACGATACGCGGATCGATCGTTTTAAGTCCTTTTACTGTCACATCACCGAATGTACAGACTCCTCCCTTTTTTAATACAATGCGAATATCTGCCTCATGTTTTTCAAGGTCAACATATGCTTTGGTATCAAGGTCGTAACTACAGTAACCGTCTTTGAGCAGCGCTGCAACAATATTACTCTTGGTACGGATAAACTTCTTGGCGGTAAATACTTCACCCCTCTCATACTCAATGACTTCGGAAAGGTCATAGTCACTGCTTACATTGATATCATTCACACGTACAGGCTTCCCCTCGCTTATTTTAATAGTCACAAGATCCTTGCCGTTTTCTATCTCGAACGAAGCATCATAGTACCCTTCGGAGTCATAGAAATTACGAAGTGCTGCATGGAGTGTGGGGATGAGCTTCTCTTTGATGGTAGGCGGGGAGTTGTCCCAAAACTTGAACCAGCCGGGATAGTCGACACTGATCGCATCGAAGATCTCTGAATCATCAAAAACCTTGTTCCCCTCAATACGAACCTGTTTGGAAGATAAGACGGATTCCGTTGCATACTCTTGTGTCTTTTCAGAGGTTACATTCCCTTCAGCAAGCAGTTTTACACTGACGCACAAGAGCAGTAAAAAACGTATAAAATGGGCCATAATCTTCTCTCTCCCAAAAAATATATACTACCAAACAAAGATAAAGGAGACCGGACTTCTCATCCCAGCAACTCCTGCACACTCTCATGGGGGTCTTTTCCCTCCTCTATCATTGCATAAACCTGCTCTGCAATAGGCAAATAGAGTCCTTTTTCCTGGGCAATACGGTGAAGTGCTCTGGCGGTACCGACCCCCTCGGCTACTTCACCAAGCTCATTAAGTATTTGATCCATACTTTTGCCTTGTGCCAGACCCAAACCGACACGATAGTTACGTGAAAGGGTAGAACTGGCTGTCAGAAAAAGGTCTCCTGCCCCACCAAGAGAGAGAAAGGTCTCCGCTTTGGCACCGAAAGCTTCCCCAAAGCGGGTCATCTCTACCAGACCACGGGAGATGAGTGCCGCACGGGCATTGTTTCCAAGTCCCAATCCGTCACATACACCGCCGGCTATGGCTATGACGTTCTTGTAGGCGCCCGAAACCTCCGCACCCACCACATCGTCACTCACATACCCTTTGATATAATCAGGCAGTGCATCCGCAAAGGTCTTTGCCAGTTCGAGGTTGTAGGAGCTGATGATCAGTGCGGTAGGCAATGACTGCATCACCTCTGCGGCAAAAGAGGGACCGGAAATGTATGCAAGCCGCTCTTTGGGTACGAAGAATTCGTATATCTCATTCAAAAAAGCGCCGGTGGCGATCTCTATCCCTTTGGCAGCCACAAGGATCTTCTGCCCTTTGTCAACAAAATGCTCTTCCATCCATCCACGTACCGACTGTGCGGGGATCGCCATGATCAAATAGTCACGATCCAACGCTTCATCGAGCGTCACAAAGTTCTCAATATCCCTTGCCGTACGCGAATGGATCACCACATCATTCTTCTGTGAATAGGCATGGTAGAGCGCCTGCCCCCACTTTCCTGCTCCAATGACCGCAATTTTCATATCGGCTCTTCCCTTTTTTCAATGTAGGTTTTAAATCGTTGAAGGTCTTTTACCTCTCCCATACAAACAATGATATCACCCTCATCAAGATGGTGATCATGCCCGGCTGTGACAAATTCAAACCCTTTGTGCCTCTCAAAATCAACCATTCCCACCAAAAGAACATTGTATTTGGAAAAATCCACTTCACTTGTCCACTTGCCATGGAGGAAGGAACCCTTGGGAATCTCCATCTCCATAAAAGATATTCCTTCTTTATTGACAACAAAATCCTTAAGAAGCCTGGTTGCGATTGGTCGGTGTAAAATGTTGTGAATACGGCTGGCACTGACCTCATACATATCGATCACCCGTTTGGCGCCTGCAAGTCGCAGCTTATGTGTCACATGGATCGAATCGGAGATCGCTACAATATTCAGATCGGGCGCCAGTGCATTGAGAGAAAGTGTCAAGAAAACATTATAGTGTTCATCATCCATTACGCAAACTACCTGGTCATATTCGTTCAAATGAAGTTGAAGCAGATCATCATCGTTTCCCATATCGATCAACACTGCTTTGAAGCCATCCTTCTGCGCCTGCTCATAAAAGTGTGCATCCTGCTCGACCACTTTGATGTCATATCCGTCATCAAAGAGTCCCTTGGCGATATATTTGCCATGGTTGCCGTATCCAAAGATCAGTGTTCGGTTTTGCATCTGCTACACTCCTACCTTGAAGGTCTGGCTAAAGTGTTCAAGACTGATCCTTCTGCCTATCACCAGAAGTACGTCATGCGCTTCAAGCACCATATCTTTAGGGGGGTTGAAATAGAACTCTCCCCGTCTGTGTATCCCCATAAAAAGAAGCTTGTAGGCTTGAAAATCCAATGCTTCAATGCTGACCCCGATAAGCTTTTCATGCAATCCGACATGGATCTCATAGATCTGCGCAATATCTTTACCGGTCAAAACAGCATGAAGTGCCTTATACATTGTCGGTTGTGTAATGGCGATATGGATCATATTGTTGACAACATCATGCGGTAGCAACAGATGATCCGCACCGGCATGCTCAAACTTTTTGACCATACGCGGGTCGTTGACCCGTGCAATGACCTGTATTTTGCTCGAAATGGCTTTTGCTGTCAGTGTAATATAGATATTCTCAATGTCATTGGCGATCAGACACAGGATCGTTACTTTGGCATGTTTTGTATTGAAACGCTTCAATACCTCGGTACGACTGGCATCTTCAAGAATAATATTGTACCCCTCCTTCTGGGCGGCTGTCACACGCTCTTTGTTGTTCTCCAAAATAATATACTCTTCATCTGTCAGGTTCTCTTTTCTCAAAAACATCTTTGTCATCTGTCCATAACCGCAGATGATCAAAAAGGCATCGCTTTTGTTGATCTTTTCGATCGTTCTGTGCTCTTTGACTTCATTGAGTTTTTCTGAAAAGGCAGAGACAATCACAGAGGTGGCAAAAGAGATCATCGCAATACCGCTGACAATGATCACCATAGAGACACTTCT
>JAJRRK010000092.1 GCA_024279555.1 Campylobacterales bacterium | reverse complement strand
TTATATTTCTCCAGCATCGGCTCAAGCTGCGCAAAAAGCTCTTTACGCCGATCATCCGTCGCCAGAAGCCGCGCATAGTGTGTCGCCTCATACGCTGCCTTCTTGCTGTTGCTCCAGTCGATGGACTTGAGCGCGGCAAGATACTGCTTGGCTTTGTTGATCTTGCGGTTTTCCCACAACTTCTTGGCAACAAAAAAGAGGATGATCAAAAGCAGCAATATCCCTGCTGATATCAACCCCCAGTAAAGGTAGAAACTGCTGTCGGGGATCTCAAGAAGCGGTTTAATATCCCGTAACTGTGCTGTAAGGTTCTGCTCATTCATTATTTTTTCATCCTCTTCATCAGATTGATTGCCGCATCCTCATGCGTGTAGACCTTGCTAAAACGCACACCCTGCTTCTTAAACTGCTTATAGAGCTTCTCATCGTTCTTTAGAAGTGCTTTTTTGTAATGCTTCAGTGTACTGCTGTCGATATTGCCTTCAAAACTCTGCTTAGTCTCCATATCTATCAGACGCAGATATCCCAGTTCGCTCGGATCCTCTTCGAACCTGTCACGCACCATCACGGCAAACACATCATGTTTCTTGCTCAAGAGCTTCAGGTCAATGTCACCCACAAAATCCGAAATGATAAACAGCAGCGCCTTTTTCTTCAGCCTGTTGTTCAGCGTCTCTACCAGCGCTTTGTAGTCTGCCGGTTTTCCCAACGGATCGAACGCCATCACTTCATCCACCGCCTTGTGCACCGAAAAGAGCTTCTTGCTCGGTTTGCTAAGACTGTAGAGTTTATCGGCAAATATCAGATGTGAAAAGAGGTCGGCATTCTTTACCGCAGAGAAACCGAGTGTCGCCACCACCTCTGCAGCGATGTCGCTTTTTTGTTTCACTGTACCAAAGTACATCGACCCGCTCATCATCGTCACCACGACTACATTGAGCTCACGCTCCTCTTTATAGACCTTGACAAAAGGCTTGCCTAGTTTCGCGGTCGTCTTCCAGTCGATCTTTCGCACATCATCCCCGTAAACATACTCACGCAGTTCGGCAAACTCGAATCCCTCTCCCTGAAAGAGAGAAGCATTATTCCCGAGCATATCGCCATAGACCTGCTTTTTAGTCTTGAGAATGATCTTTTTCACTGCTTTGTTCAAACTGTTTCCTCTAAAATCTTTTTATACTTAATGTACTTTGCTCTTTACGGAATCGGCACCGCCGCCAATATCTTCTCGATGATCTGATCCTGCGTCACCTCTTCGACCTGTGCTTCGTAGCTGAGGATAATACGGTGACGCAATACCTCTTTGGCAATGTAGGCAATCTCCAGCGGTGAGACATAGTCTTGCCCTTTGAGATAAGCGATGGCTCTGCTTGCCTTGTACATATCGATACTCGCACGCGGTGAAGCACCGAACTCGATGAACGGCTCAAGCTCCTCAAGCCCGTACTCTTTAGGGTTACGGGTCGCTGTAACCAGTTCAATGATGTACTTCTCGACCTCTTCGTCCATGTGTACTTCCATGGCTTCTTTACGAATACGCTCAAGATCCTCTTTGGTCGCTACCTGCTCTATTGTCTCAAAACTGTTGTTCGCCACACGGCGGGCGATCTCAAGCTCTTCTGCTTTGGTGTTGTAGCCCACAACCACCTTCATCATGAAACGGTCAAGCTGTGCTTCGGGAAGCTCATAGGCACCCTCCTGCTCGACCGGGTTTTGTGTCGCCATGACCAAGAACGGTAGATCGATCTTGAAGGTCTCATCCCCGATGGTCACCTGTCGCTCCTGCATTACCTCAAGGAGTGCAGACTGTACCTTTGCCGGCGCACGGTTAATCTCGTCTGCTAAGAGCAGGTTCGTAAACACAGGTCCCTGTTTGATCTTGAATGTGTTGTTAGATGGGTCGTAGATCTCCGTACCGATAATGTCGGAGGGAAGCAGATCGGGGGTAAACTGTACCCGTTTGAAGTTCAACCCCAATGTCTTTGCCAGTGCATTGACCGCGGTGGTTTTTGCAAGTCCGGGAACTCCCTCAAGCAGAATATGCCCACGGCAAAGCAGACCGGCAAGTAGCCCCTCTACCATTTTCTCCTGTCCAACCAGGACTTTGGAAATCTCTTTTCGAATGTTTTGGATTGTTTGACTCAAGGTTCTCTCCTGAATAGTTTATATTCTGGAGTATACTTGAGTGATACTAACTAAAGTTTAATAAGATTTGTTATCGTTCATGAAACGCTTCCGAGAAAGTCTTGATGATCGGTTTGGTCAGATAGGTCAGTACACTTCTGTTGCCGGTGACAATATCTACCTGTGCGGTCATCCCCGGTGTGAGTTCTATCTTCTTGCCGTTCTTGGCGGTCAATTCGGTCTGCCCCATAGCGATCAATACCCTAAAATAGAGCTGCTCACCTTCTGGCGTACGCTCTTTGAGCGTATCGGGACTGATATACTTCACTTTGCCATGAAACATTCCATAGATGCTGTAGTCATACGCATCGAGTTTGACTGCGGCAAGCTGTCCCGGTTTAACAAAAGAGATCTCCGAGGGCTTCATCTTCGCTTCGATGATCAGCTCATCCCCGAAAGGTACCAGTTCCATGATCACATCACCCGGGCGTACCCTTGCACCGCGTGTGGTCACAATAATGTTCTTGACAATGGCATCCATAGGTGCGGTGATCACTGTACGCTCCAGCGTAATCCTCTTGTCGGCAAGTTCCTGCTCTTTGGTCGAGAGCTCCTCCTCCGCCTTGGTCATATCCGCCTGCGAATCCTGAAAGTACTTGTTTCTTGTGTTGGTGATCTTCCCTTTCAGATCGGCGATCTGCCGTTTGAGACGAATGATCTCTGTTTTCCCAATGTCTCCGCTTTTGACCAGCGGTTTGTTGAGCGCCAGTTCCTCTTTGGCAAGTGCAAGAGACTCTTCCAACGCCTTGATGTCATCATGCAGCGCCTGTTGTCTTCGGTGAAAAAGCGCTGTCTGGTTCTCGAAGAACTCCGGATACTCCTCCTTGAGCTTCTCATCAAACTTAAGCGGTTTGCCGTAGACCTCCGCCTCCAGACGCGCCAAAGTCGCCTTGAGTGCCGCTACCTTTGCTTTGCTGTCCTCATAGGCAGCTTCAGCCTGACTGCGCTCAAGTAGCACCAATTTTTGACCGCGTTTGACCTTGTCACCCTCTCTGACATAGATCTTCTCTATAACCCCGTCAATGGCAGACTGTATCTGCTGTGTCTTTGCCGAGGCAATCACCTGACCTCTGGCATGGGTCACCTGATCGATGTGTGCCCATGATGCCCACACAAGAAACGGAACAATCAGCAGAAAAAGGGTTCCCACGATCATCCAGACCGGGTTGAAAGTTACCTTGTAAGGATGTCTGTGATGTCTCATGCATCTGTCCTTTTGGATAGTTTGGCACCAAGCTGTGCCAACACTTTCTCTTTTGGACCATCAAGGACCACTCCCTGCGGTGTCACGACCACGATCCGCTCTACCAGTGCCAACAGTGCCGGTTTGTGTGTGACCACAATAAGCGTATGCGCTTTGTCAAGCTTCTTTTTGACACTCTGAATGAACTGCCGCTCCGCACCCTCGTCCATGTTGGCGGTAGGTTCGTCCATGAGCAGCGCCTTGGCATCTGTCAGAAGCAAACGCGTCAGTGCAATCATCTGCTTCTGACCGCCCGAGACACTCTCACCCCCTTCGGGGACAGGTGTATCAAGCCCTTGCGGAAGCGCATTGATAAGATGTATCAGCCCCGTCTGTGCCGCCGCTTCCATGATCTGCTCGTCACTGACCCCTACCAGTCCCAGCAGCAGATTCTCCCGAAGGGTTCCGGAGATCAGCTTCACATGCTGCGGCAGATAGGCAACAAGTTCATTGATACGGTTGCGGGAGATCTGGTGCATATCAATATTGTCAAGATATATTTTTCCCTCTGTCGGATGGTACAGCCCGGCCAATATCTTCAGCAGGGTCGATTTGCCTGACCCGACCGCTCCGAGGATCGCAACCTTCTCTCCATGTGAAATGGTCAGCTTCTCAATATTTACTACCGGCGCATTCTCGCCATAGGCAAAACGCAGATGTTCACAACGAAAATGCGGCTGGATCACTTCAGGGTTCAGTGGTCTCTCAACCCCTTCATTATCCAGAGGGAGCGCATAGATATTCTCCAGATCTTCCACTGAGATTTTTGTACGACCCCACTGCACGATGATATTGGGGATCATTGAAATAGGTGAAAGTACCCGCCCCGAAAGAATCGTCGTAGCGATCAATCCTCCCATTGTCAACTGGTCTGTCGTACTCACCAAGTAGGCGCCCATCGCCACAACGGCAATGTAGCTCAACTGCTGCAACAGTCCTGCCATAAAAGTTGCCATATCCGAATAGCGTTTGATCTGTATATCATCGAAAGCGGCATCTTCGCTCAAACCGTTCCAGCGGCTGAGCAGACTCCAGCCCGCACCGCTTGCTTTGATGTTCTCTGCACTCTCCACACTCTCAACCAGCAGTCCCAACTTACGGTGGGAAGCCATACTCGCATTTTTGGTCAGTTCAACGATCTTACGCTTGAATAGTATGCCTGTCATCATCGAGAGCAGCATGAAAAAAACTACGATAATGCCGATCGTCCATCCGGAGATCATAATGATCACCGCAAGAAAAATCAAAGAAAAAGGTAGATCGATCAGCAGATAGAGTGTCGCCGTGGTAATGAAGGAGCGTACTGTCGCATAGCTCTGCAACTGCCCCGATAGGCTACCCACACTTTTTGGCAGGGCATCGGTGCGTATGTGAAGAAAGCGCGAAAAGACATCATGCGCATACTCCACATCCATGCTCGCCGAAGCCCCGTCGACAATGTAGGCACGCGAAAGCTTGAGCATAAACTCCAGCAAGATCGCCACAAAGACCCCGATGCCCAGTGCGGCCAGTGTTGAAAGCCCCTGCGTGGGGATAACCCTGTCATAGACCTGCATACTGAAAAAGGAGGTGGCAAGCGCAAGAATATTGATGCTCAACGCCGCAATGGCCGCATAGACAATGGTGCGTTTTTGACGCAGCGCGATCTCCTTGAACATCTCTACCGCGGAGCGTTTCTGTCTGCGGTTACGCACCACTTTGACCGGTGTAAATTTCGCTCCTTGCGGCAGAGTTTTGAAACGCTTCACCCCTTGCGCACTCTCACAACGCCACTCACCATCGGGGGTCTTCTCCATGAATACACACAGCCCCTCACCGGGAAGCAGCGCCAATACGGGCAGATCACTCTGCACCATCTCCTCACGCCACTGTGCCTCACGCAAACCGGCACGCTCAAAAAAGATGCCGTAAAACTCCTCGATGAATGCATCATCGAAGGAATCAAGCTCCTTCTCAAGGATTGCCGCTTCATACTCTGTCAGTCTCAAAGCCGAAAAGGGGGCGACTGAACAGGAGCGTACCAGCCAGTGCAAATCCGACTTTGCCTGCGAAAGATCTTCGTAGATCACCGTTTCATTCCTTTATAGGCAGGGAAGTGTATCTTTCCCGATTCAAGTGCCAGACGGTAGGCAGAAACAATCAACTGCGCACGCAATGAGGCAAGCGTAGTGTAGTTCTGCGTTACATCACGCGAGGAGTTGACCAGGTCAAGCCACTGCCGCTTTCCCGCAAGAAAGAGCCGCTTGTAAGACTCCAAGACCTCCTCTGAAGAAGCAATGGTCTGCTTAACACTCTCAAGGCGGTGGAGTGCCGCAGTATAATCGGCAAAATCACGCACCAACTGATCTTTGAGTTCGAACACTTTGGTCAGTTTCTGATCCTGCGCCTGCATCACCTTGTACTTGGCGCTCTCTATTTCCGAGAGAGCCGACAGACCTGCTCCGGGGTTGAAACTCACCGCCACATAGGTGATGGTCTCATTGTTGACAGGATCGTTAGTGTAGAGAGAACCGCGCTGATGCTCCGCACGCAGAGAGACATCGGGCATCACTGCCGCATCAGCCTGCTGCTTCTCCGCCTTGGCAATGGCAATCTGCGCATCCATCTTCTTGAGTGTCGGATGGGTTTGCACCAATGCACGTTCAAGTCTGCTATAATCGAGTCTTTTGGAAAGGTTCGGATCCTTTTTAAAGGAGATACTGCATCGCATCGGCTTGCCCGTTAAAAGTTCCAGTTGCGAACGCGCCATCTCATAGCGTCGTTTCGAGGTAATCAGATCGCCCTCCACCTGAAAGATTCGCGACTGAATGAGTGCTTCATCCGACTCTGAGGAGACCCCCGCATTGACACGCCTTTTGAGCATTTTTGCCAGATCATGCAAATCGTTTAGACCATGTTCAAAAGCCTTTATTTCACCATCTGCCTGAATGAGCACCTGAAATATACCCAGCACCCTGTTTGCAAGGTCATACCCGCTCTCCTGTACTGTATAGGAAGCCTCATCGCCTCTGGCATAGGCAAGATCGCTCAAAGCATCAAGCTTCCCTCCTGTCCAAATCGGCTGATCAAGACGGTAGGTCTCTCCCCTGCGCCCCTGTTCGCCTTGCGAAACATCAACCGAGGGGGTCGGAAAGTAGTTCCACTTTGCTCCCTCTATCTGCGCCTGCGCACTGAGCATCAGCTTTTGGGAAGCGGTAATGCTTGGGTAGTGAGCATACGCCTCTTTAAGCACCGCATCAATGTGTCGCTGACAACTTTTTGTATTGCCCACCGTGGCATAGACATCGGGAGCTTTGGCAAAAAGTACTGTTGTAGTCCACCATAAGAGTGCAATTCCTGTATAAATCGGTTTCAACGTAGTCCTTTATAAAAATTTGGCTGAAATTAATGTAGGTATTATATCACACCACCGTACAAAGCGCACATATGGTGTGATAAATAAGGTTAGATAATGGTAGTCTGTACCGCCGTTTCAACAAGCAGTGTCATCTCTTCGTCCGCCTGATTATGATAGACTGCAAAGATATGACCGTCTACTTCTGTCTCGCCCGTCGCACTCCATGCACCTGTGGTATTGTCGAGTGTAACGGCATTTCCGCTCTCACCCATGATTGTCAATGTTTTATCCTCTCCTGCCACATCAAGCAGATCTTCTGCAGAGATACTCTCAAGTACCGATGTAGCTTCCTCAGCACTCATACAGTTTGATGAAAGTGCTTCAAGACCGCTGAAGTCAAAGCCGTCCGATGACAGTATGCTGTCAATCTGATCGGACACATGCGTCTCTAGTGTACCCTCCTCTACACCGTCATAGGCTTCAAGCATCGCACCTACATGCGTCATAGCGTCCGATTCACTGACAGCATCTTTTCCTGTGGTCTCGATGATGGAGACCAGATCCTCTTCAGAGATCGTCGCTAGATCGAAGCTCTCATCACTGAACGCCTCATGCATCTCCTCTGTAACGACAATGCCGTTATAAGCATCGCCATCATTATCAAGCGACTGCAGCAATACCGCCATATTCTCGACATACTCATCGTTCATATCAGTTCTGTCAACTCCCGCCAAATCCTGCAGGAATACTTTTCCATCCTCGATACACTCCGTATCGATCTGACCGATTTGTACATTACCAATGCTAAAGATCACCATATCGCCATCAGCATAGTCAAAACTACCATCTGCATCAGTATATCCGCTAAGTCCAGAACTTGTCTCATAGTAGAGCCCTTCAACGATACCGTCGATGATAACGGCGTTGTTGTTGGCATCGACCTCGATAGTAGCAATATCTCCGCTGATAGTTTCTTCTGATGTGACACGGGAATGAATCGCATCAATCTCAGTCGTTGTCAATGCACTATCAGCATATATATAAACTGTTGAAAGTGTACCGCTTGTCGGCGATGCGCTTATCGTATATGTTCCGTCACTGTTAGGTATCAAGACATTACCGCCGGCATCTTCTACCCTGTTGACAGTTGCCGGCAGATCTTTGAGTATAAGATCTTTAAGCACCTCGCTTCCGTCCGTATCTGTTAAATTTGGAGTCATATCTATTTCATATCGGTACTCCGTAACCGGTAAAGAGACTGAAAAGTTGTCAATCCATAGATCTTCATTGTCATTATTACTGCTATTGAGTATTGCGATATTCAATCTTCCGTTACTATCGAGCGTAGCGCTAAAGCTATGCGTAGCTCCGTTATCCAAATTATTTTCACCTGTGGCGGAATAGACAGCCTGATAGCCGTTTCCATCTCCGGTATCCACATACACAATCATATCATCCGTACTATCCCACCTTGCTGCATCTACATCGGTATTAAATGTAACCGTTACCGTTTGACCTGCATAAGCCGTACCGAAACTATAATCAACAAGATTGATAGCGTAATCGCCATTACCATCAATAAGCATTTGATTATTATCAAGCGTAACTAATGATGTATCATAATTGGGGTCTCTCCAGTGATCCAGCGTCGTATCAAAGTCATTGGAGATCACTTTGTCGGTATTAATAGCCGTCTCATTCCCTATTGTCATTGTTAATGTCGGCTCATCCGCATTGTCAGCTGCCGTTAAAACAGTAACATTAATATCTTTCGTCGTTGTAAAGCCATCATTATCCGTTACCGTAACAGTAATCGTATCGTTACCTATGTAGTTGCTATCCGGAGTGTAACTTACCACACCGTTTGCATCTATAGAGACACTTCCATGCAACGCACTACCTGAAGAGCTAACTATCGTGCCGTCATCATCATAGGCATTTGCCACTATCTGTGTCGTATTCTCGACAATACTGCTATCTCCAGCAGGGACAATATACGGCATCGTGCCCGGGGGGTTGATTCCGATGGTCAATGTTGAAGTATTGCTCAAGTCTCCGTCATTGTCAATAACAGTAAAGTCAATACTTTCCGTTTCTCTAGTCGTCTGATCACCGGATGCAGTGTACTGATAATCTCCCGTATCCACATTAATCTCAAACTTACCGTTTAGATTGGTTTCTATACTCAAGATGTGTGTTGTCGGATCATAGCTATAGGTATTTGTCGCACCTGTTTGTGTAACGATGTTATTTTGTGCATCATAGGTATAGGTGCTACCGTCGAGTGTGATCGTATAGATATCACCTCCGTCACCGCCAAAACCAATGCTATCGGATATTCCTCCACCGACAATCGTACCTCCGGTAGCATCAATCACAGAATCTCTAAGTACCGGAGGAAGATCGGATTCGTTTTCTACCAAAATACCGTTTTTATCTGTAGCACTTGTTCCGTCATACGCTATAGGGTCTATATTTGTTACATTTGCACCGGTTCCTAACGCATACGCATAGGCATTAATATCACTACTATTAAGGAAGTCGATCCAGGCTGCCTCTTCATCCGTTTGAATGCCATCCGTGCCATTTTCATTCTCTGTTGGATCTCCATCCGTAAGGAAATAAGAGACATTCTGTCCATCAACCAATCTACCGGCATCGGTGTAGCTGCTTTGAGCTTCAAGCAGTGCATCATCATAGTTGGTTAATCCGCCTGCTGTCAAACCATTGACAATATCTTTAGCTGTAGCAATATCGACCCAACCGTTTGTCAGATCATTAGCCCCGTACGAGAAGGTGATGATTTGAACACGGACATCACCCAAGTTATCATATTTATCCAGCATCTCATTCACGGCTGCTTGCATGATGGCTAGTCGTGTTGTCGTTCCACCATTACCATCGTCGACACTATCACTCATAGATCCTGAAACATCAAGAATAAGCTGTACATTCGTATTAACGGATGGCAAAGCAATTTCTTCTGTTGTACTTGTTGTTTCCGGGCTGTCATCTTCCACCGTAACATTTAGTGTCGAACTCGAAGTTCTTGCATTACCATTGCTATCAGTCGTACCATCATCAACAGTAATCGTTACCGGAATAGCTAGTGTATCTTCTGTTGTGGTATCAGGATGGTCGATCGGACCAAGCAGTGTTGCTGTATAAGCTCCAGTATCATCGATAGCAACAGTCATAACAGTTTTCGATGCCGTTGCCCCTGTCAATGTTTGTGTTGCTTCATCCCATGTCCAGTTGATCGCCTCGCCATTGGAAGTATAATTTCCTGAAACAGAAGCTGTGACATTTAGAGTATCTCCATTGGCATCATCAACAGTGAACTGACCTGTAACTACTGTTGTATCTGTAGTATCCTGTGTACCTGTCGTATCGGCGATTCCACCAGAAAGCCCTTCTTCGGAAACATGAATCGTCTGATCATCAGAAATGGTTGGAGCCACATCAATGGTGACAGCCTTTACGGTTACATCAATATTTTGTACCGTCGTTGCAGTGCTACCGTTAGAGTACTCTGTCGATGTAGCCACAGCTTTGAGCGTATAGTTTGTATCGTTAGCAACCTCAGGCGTTGTCAATACGAGATTTGCCAGATCCCAACCGGTAACATCTACCGTCGTAGTCACACCATCGGAAGTAAAGCTGTTGGTGCCGTCACTTATCGTAAAGCCATTTGGTATATCCTGTAGCTCTACAGTGAGTTTTTCCGATCCGTCCGTATCTGTCAGCGCTGCCGACATATTGAGTTCTGCCTGTGAAAGCTCTTTGACGATCACGGTTCCGTCATTTCTGATCTCTGTTTGATCATAAGTAATTGAATTGATAAGGAAATCATCTCCTGAAGCCGGCGGATAGAACCTGATCTCATCAAATACTGACCCATCGGTCGGTCTAAAATTCACTTCAGGATCAACACCGTCACTACCGCCGCCTGTTTGAACCGTATCGATTAATACTCCATTATTGTAGAAAGCAATTTCCACATTTTCATTCGAAGCATTCCATGCCAGTGATACATTCACCGAATCCACAGGGTTATCAAAGGTTACGACAACCATCTCAGGTGCATTCAAAGTATCATCATATCCTGTTTCTGCATCTGCTCCACTTGCCGCGCCTGCGACACCAAAGCCATCAGGACCAGTATTGGTAGCTATCGTCCCTACCGTGCCGTCAGCGTTATAAGCAGTCACAGTAAATCCAAGTGTCGTATCTGCCACATTTGAGATATTGATCGTCTGCGATGTCGTGATGGATGTTGCTGCAAATGTCAAAGTCGGTGCATCTGCTACAGCATTGATATCAATGCTCATCACTGCAGTGTTACTCCAGTTTGTTCCATCACTAACCTGATAGTCAAACTTCGCATAATCAACCTGCTGATCACCCACTCCATTGGCAGGTACAGTCGTACCATCCCATGCAGTATCGCCCGCATACTCATCCGAACCTGAATCATCCAAATCATCCGGCTGGAATTTCAACAGACCATTGCTGATATCTGTCGCCGTGATCACCTGATCCTGTGCCACTGCCGTACCATTATAATACAATGTACCCACTGTCGGCAATGAAGTAATCTTCACCTCTGCCAAACTATCCCCATCCACATCCGAGAACCCAAAGTCAGACAGGTTGATCGTATAAACACCATTTCCGTCATTTATATCCTCTGCCGTATCCTCTTGGACGGTTTTAGTTACATCAGATGCTACCGGTGTAGTATCATTGTCGGTAATGGTGGTATTGAGTACCGTCGTATCCACACTGATATTCTCATACCCGCCGCCGCTGGTCGTACCGCTGAGCTGTACGGAGTACTGCTCGTCTCCCTCGGTGAGGTTGTCATCGGTGTTGGCCACATCG
>JAJRRK010000002.1 GCA_024279555.1 Campylobacterales bacterium | reverse complement strand
CGCATCTTCCATGACATGTTTTGCCAGTTCACTTGGCTCTGATGTGTTCAGGTAACGCGCGGCGATGATCAAATCGGTGTCGATATTGTCGCCGAATTTCCAAACTTTTCCTTGCAAATTGCATCCTTTTATACCGGTTGTACCGGTGAAAAATTTTCGCGATTATAGCCAAATTATTGAAAATAACCAAATATGGCGTGCAAAATGAAGAAATTTTCGGTATAATCCACCTTTACTAAAACTTAAAGATTCCATACAGGAACTCTTCTCTACCATACAAAAGGATTTCAATGGCAGCCAAAGACACGATGAAGCATATAGAAGCGTTATTCAAATCCAAAAAGAAAGGCGATGTGGTTACCTTTGAGAACATTGCCAAAGAGTTCAACAAAGCCCCTACCGCCGCACAGGCAAAAAAGATCGCCAAGCTTGCCGAAGATGCCAAGGTGGAGATCATCTCCGCTTCGGAGTACGCCAAACACCTCACCGACAAAGAGACCAAACGCCGAGAAGACGCCCGCAAACGTGCCTCTGACGGTGAGATCGAAGATGAGTTCGACCTGCACAAGGAGAAAGAGCTGCTCGAGTGGAGCCGTTCAGACTCTCCGGTACGGATGTATCTACGTGAAATGGGGAAGATCCCGCTGCTGACCAAAGAGGAGGAGGTAGAGCTCTCCAAACAGATCGAAGAGGGTGAGGAGATCATCATCGATGCCATCTGTTCGGTCCCCTACCTCATCGACTACATCCTGAACTACAAAGAGCCTCTGCTCAACCGTGAGCGCCGTGTCAAAGAGCTTTTCAAGAGCTTCGAAGATGACAAAGGCGATGACAAAGAGGATGCAGACGAGACAGAAGGCGAAGAGGGCACAAGCGAAACCCCCAAGAACGACAAGCGTGTCAAGCAGGTCATAGAGAGCTTCAAACGCCTTGAAAAAGCCAAAAAAGAGTGGATGAAAGCACGCGAGGGGCTAGACGAACTTCTCAAAAATGAAAAAGATCCCGTCAAGATCATTCACGAGCGTCTCAAGATCGCCTACAAGAAAGAGCAGCTCAAAGCTGCCCTGCTCGACCTTGGTCCGACCTCCAAGCTCATCAACGAACTGGTCAAGGCGATGGAGACAGCACTCAAGAGCGATGACAGCTTCGACAAAGAGCTCAAGCGACTGGAGTACAAACTGCCGCTATTTAACGATATGCTCAAGGAGAACCATAAAAAGATCCTTGACAACATCATCAACATGGACAAAGACGACATCATCGATGCGGTACCGGAGACTACCATGGTCTCCACCTATGTCGAGATCAAAAAGCTCTTTGAAACCCGTGAAGCAAGTAAGGGCGGTTTTGACCTGAGCGAAGAGAAGCTTCAGGAGATCCTCAACCAGATTCGCATCGGTAAAGCCAAAAGTGAGAAAGCCAAGACCCGTATGGCAAAGTCCAACCTGCGTCTGGTCGTCTCTATTGCCAAACGCTACACCAACCGCGGTCTACCGTTCCTTGACCTCATCCAGGAGGGCAACATCGGTCTGATGAAAGCGGTCGACAAGTTCGAATACGAAAAGGGTTACAAGTTCTCCACGTATGCAACATGGTGGATCCGTCAGGCGATCAGCCGCGCCATCGCCGATCAGGCGCGTACTATCCGTATCCCGATCCACATGATCGAAACGATCAACCGCATCAACAAGATCATCCGTAAGCACCTGCAGGAGACCGGAAAAGAGCCCGATCTGGATACCATAGCCAAAGAGGTGGGTCTCTCCGTCGACAAGGTCAAGAATGTCATCAAGATCACCAAAGAGCCCGTCTCGCTTGAAACCCCGGTAGGTGACGAGGATGACGGAAGATTCGGTGACTTCATCGAAGACAAAACCACCCTCAGCCCTACAGAAGTGGTACTCAAAGATGACCTCAACAACCAGATAGACGAGGTACTCGACCAGCTCAACGAAAGAGAAAAAGCGGTCATTCGCATGCGCTTCGGACTGCTTGAGGACGAAAGTGACAGAACCCTTGAGGAGATCGGGAAAGAACTCAATGTCACCCGCGAACGCGTCCGCCAGATAGAGTCTTCAGCCATCAAAAAACTGAAGCACCCGAAGGTGGGGCGTAAGCTGAAGAATTATATTGAGGAGTAGGTCTCCTCACTCCTAACAGTATCCTCTATATGCTTCCCAATACGATAATATAACAATAAGTACCACATGGCATAAACTCCTACCTCGACAAAAGTCGTCGGTATCTCTTCATCATCAGAATATGCATAACTCCAATATAAGATTAACACTGCTATCAAACCGATAGAATAGACCAAAAAACGAATACCCATCACAAAGCTGATGGCAAAGAATTTATTGGCGAAGTCCTTGCCGTGTGATCCGCCGTTTTGGCGGTAGGCATAGATCGTCCCCAAAACTGTAATCACAATAGTCAAAACCGTATTGACACTGTCCCATACATTGTAGTTTTCAACTACTCCCCACCGTGACATCAATTCAAAACCCAATTCATAAAGAAAGATCGTTACGACAATATAAGGTATCGCTTCCTTGTCCCCGAAGTTTCCACTTTTGATCTCATCTTTGAGTGCTTGAATGTTCCAAACATACATTTTTATACTCCTCACTATACATATTTTTCAATAAAATCATAGCATTATTTGACATAAATTAAAATTTATACTATAATTTTTTAAATTAATTAAAATATTGGTTTAAAATGACACATTGCCCTATCTGTGACCATGACCTTACCGTAACTGCCTGTGAGTGCGAAGCGTGCCGTACATCTTACGGTACGCACTTCAAGCTCCCACGGCTCGCTCGGTTCTCCAAAGAGGAGCGTATGCTTGCAGAAGCGCTCATTCTGCATGGGGGGAATCTCAAGGAGATGGCACGGGCGGTGAACATCAGCTACCCTACGCTCAAAAAGCGCCTTGGGGAGCTTGCCGATACGCTTGCGGCAAAACAAGCCGAAGATGAAGCAGACATAGAACAGATACTCCAACAGATGGAGAACAAAGAGATAAGCCCCGAAGAGGGAATCAAACGCATACGGGAGATCAACGGTGAATTATGAAGCACGTATAGCCGCACTCAAAGCCAAAGGCATTCTGAACCAGACACAAGCAGCCAAGCTGGACAGAACACTGAAAGAGAGCACCCCTCCGCAAAGTCCCCGTCGAGGCTACACGCTGGAAACGGCAGGCATCTTGATTTTGCTGCTGCTGTTTGCCTACATCGCACTGCGATTGGGAATGCTCCCCGAAGAGAACGGCATAGAGAATGTCTCACACACACTCAATGCTTCCAGAAGCGGCATAGGAGCTGAGAGTAGCTTTTTACTCATTCTGTTACTCTGTGTCACAGGAGGATTTGTTTTGCTCTATACCATATCTCACCGCTATTTCAACCTTGCATGGAAGTGCTACCGAGAGATGCACACCTACGGAGAGATGATCGCCGATCTGGAGAAACGACAGGACACACTGAAGAGATCACTTGAGAAAGTATCTGAACACACAGATGAGACGGACGCCATGCTTGTTTTGACACATTCGGACAAAGCACGAAGTATGGAGGTGCTTCAAGGGCTACATGAAGAACTTGGAACATTACAGAACCTGCATACCACATGCAAAGCAAAGTGCCAGAGTTTCGCGGGACATTTCCCTCAAAACCTTGCCACACTCGTAGGGGCTCTGCCCCAATGCCATTAAACCCAAAGGAGAAACAGGTGCAACAACACAATGCAACGAAAAGTTACGGACTGATCGCTTTAGGTCTCTTGCTGATTATCATGATAGGCTGGTTTATGTTCAGCTATAACACCATTGTCACCAAAGAGGAACAGGTCAAAACCGCATGGTCACAGGTAGAGAGCAACCTCCAACGCAAACTTGACCTCATTCCCAATCTGGTCAAAACCGTCAAGGCCTATGCCAAACATGAGAGTAAGCTGCTCACACAAATCACATCGCTGCGCGCACAGACAACGGCACTCTTGAAAGACAAGCTTCCTGACCAAAAACGCATCGAGAACCTCAAAATACTTGGCGCCAAGCTTGATACTGCCACCATGAAGCTCTTTGCCATAGCAGAGAACTATCCTGAACTTCGCTCCTCCGAGCAGTTCTTGCAGCTGCAGTCACAAATAGAAGGTGCGGAGAATCGCATCAATATCACCCGCATGCAGTTCAATGAAGCCGTGGGCAGTTTCAATGCCTATTTGCGCCATATTCCTGCCAACATCGTGGCAAAATTCGGAGGCTTCCGACCCAAGGCCTATTTCAAAGCCGACAACAAAGCCCAGCAAACACTTAAGGTAGACCTATGAAACAGATACTTATCGCACTGACACTCTGTATCACACTGATGATCGTAAGCGGTTGTGATTCCAAAGCGACAGAAGAGAGCACCACTCAGGCAGCAAAAGATAAAGCTGAGCAGATCATCATCGACGATGCCTATGTTCTCTATGACAATGAGGAGCTCATGAAGCAGTATCGTGAGTTTAACGACTATCTGCTCAAAACCTACGACATCGACTTTCGTGTCATCACCGTCTCCAACGAGGATGACATAGATCTCTATGCCAACACACAGTTTGCTAAACTTCAGCAAAACAGCCGAAGCAAAAGCGGAAAGGCGTTGCTTTTGGTCATCAATACCCTGCAGGACAAAGTACGCTTAGAGGTCTCCAAGGCTTTAGAACCGGTCTATACCGATGCATTTGTCTCCTACATCGAGCGTAAAGGGTTTGTCCCCTACTTTAGAGACTACAAGATCGCCGACGGGGTCTATATGGCAGCCGAGCTGGTCAAAGACAGGGCGCTGGAGGCGACAGAGGGCAAAGAATTCATGCCTCCGATGAAAAGCGAGTCCATCGGCGGAGGTGCAAAGACCAAGTCCTACATCGGCGTTGCCGACCCCAATGCCAAAAAGGGTGCACAGGTTGCCGCCCACAGCAGCGATACCCCTATGGATGTACTCAAAAAATACCTCAATGTGGTCAAATCGCACAACAAAAACCCTAACCTCGACATCTACACCGATGCCACCAAACAGTTCTTCGCCAACTGGACGGTCACAGACATCAATCAGGACAACGAAGTACGCTTTTTACAACCATGCATGAACGGGAAAACAATCAAATACGCCAATGACGGCATTCACGCCGTTGCCGCCAATGAACCCTACGACAAACACCGCACCTGCGCACCCTACTTTTTTAAAAAAGAGAACGGGACATGGAAGCTGGACATCGCTACCATGGCAAAGACAATACGCTTCAACCAACCGATGCAGTGGCACTTCGATATGTCAAAGCGCTTGGATGGTGAAGGAATATACTATGCATTTGCTTTTGACGGTTACACCTTTGACCATAACGGATACCCTTTCCCGCCAAAAGGGAAGAAACCCAATGATGCAAGGTGGGGCTTTACATGTGGACGATGGTATCATCCAAGAGATGCTGAAAATGTCAAAAAAGACCCGGAAAGATATATTCGTTGCGGTATTGTTCAAGTTTGGCGTGGCTCACCGGCAGAAGTGCGTTTAGGGCTTGATGTTCAAGACTATATCTATGGCGTCGGTGAGGGTGAAAACTACATCGACAACGCCACATATATACAGTTTATGGATTATATGAAGCATGTACCATCAGGAGAAATTGCAACAGTTATCGTGCGACCCAAACACGGTAAAAAAATAATACGACGCGGAATCGCACCGTAGCCAATATGCTGAAAAATAAAAAGAAACCAACTATTTACGGCAGGCTCACCATTGCGATTGTCTCTGCACTTATCGGGACATTTGTCGTCCCCATGGCTGCCTTAATCGTTGCCGACGGACTTTCGTTTGAGCAGATAGGTCACTATGCCATTGGCGGTGCAGCAGGATTTGCAGTTATAGGCTATCTTTTCCCTAATCCAATGGGGAAAGTTCTGTTTGTATTAACACTATTTCAGTAGGAATAAATAATGATTCAAAAACTACTAGGCATTAACAACGCATCCATAGGAAATAAAAGAAATTATTATGTATATTTAACAGGAGCTATATTTGGCTTTATATTGATTATTGCAGGTATAGGGGGATTGGTATTTAGATATTCAGATACATACTATAATGCCCCCAAATCTCTAGACAACAATTTCAATCCCATCTTTCAAATTCGATACAATAAGAACAAGAAAGAAACAGGAGTTAATCTATGAGTAAAAAGAAAAAGAGCTACAGCGCTGAGTTTAAGACCCAAGTGGTTT
>JAJRRK010000091.1 GCA_024279555.1 Campylobacterales bacterium | reverse complement strand
CTTTTGGGAATTGTCAAGGATCTCCGGTCTGAGAATGACATTCCCCGGCTTGTAGACACCATGCACGTTTCCAAACGATGCGGCGATGGTGAACTTGTCAGAGACTTTCAGAAGCTCTTCATAGGCATATGCCACCTCTTCAGGCTGTGTATAGAGCAGTGCATTATCCACCTCGGAGTTGTCTACACCGTCCTCTTCACCGCCGGTGATCCCAAGCTCGATTTCGAGGGTCATGCTCATCTTGCTCATACGCTCCAGATACCGTTTACAGGTTTCGATATTCTCTTCGAGAGGCTCTTCACTCAGGTCTATCATATGTGAGGAGAAGAGCGGTTTTCCATATGCTTCATAGTGCTTTTCACTTGCATCGAGCAAAGCATCGATCCACGGTAGCAGTTTGCGTGCTGCGTGATCAGTATGAAGTATCACGGGTACACCGTAGGCTTCAGCAAGCGTATGCACATGCTGTGCCCCACTGATGGCACCCAACACCGCACCAATCTTGCTGTCGATCCCCTTACCGGCATAGAAAGCCGCACCACCGTTACTGAACTGTATGATAACCGGAGAGTTGACCTTTTTGGCTGACTCCATCACCGCATTGACCGATGATGTCCCGACCACATTGACCGCCGGAATGGCAAATTCGTTCTCTTTGGCTATATCGAAAAGTTTTTGCAGGTCATCACCTGTGACCACACCGGGGTTGATTACATCCAATACTTTTGTAGACATCGTGAAGGTATCCTTGTATTATTTTAGTTTAATCTTTGCTTTTTTTGTTACTTGTTCTATGAACTTCTCATTGGCGATCTGCATCTTCAGGCTTTTCTCAAGTGTTGCATAGTCAGGAAGCTTCTTCTTCGACTTCGATCTCTTCTTCATCTTTTTGATCTTCTCGTAACGCTTCTTGGCTTCCGCATCGGTTACATCAATCTGAGAAAGGTTCTTTTGCATCCAGTAGTTGGAGAGGGCATTGTTCTGCTCCTCCTGGGTCAAACCATTCTTTGCCGCCAAAGCGATGAACTTACTGGGCGCAACCATTTGTAGAACACGTGCTTTGTCCCGTGGAGGAACTGTCGCCCATGTCGCTTTGCCTTTAGTCATCGCCTGCAGTGCGTTGTTCACATCGTCTACACTGATAGCCATCATTCCAACATAACCGGCAATACCGTCCGTATCTTCTGCTACACGAACCTGTGCACCCTGCATCAGCTGACCTACCACCTGCTGTTCGACGATCTGCATCTTGATACGGTCTTTGATCGCTTCAAGCGGCGGAACCTGAGAAAGTGCACTCTGCGCTTTTGCCTGTGCCTTGATCTTCTCATAGGCTGCTTCTATCTGTGCATCCGTCACATTCGCTTCCGCTGCTTGCTTTGACATCCAGGCACGGGAGAGAACAGCCTCTTTTTCCACTTCGGACAGCTCTTTCTTTGCACCGTTTGCAATAAGGATCGGCAAAGACATCTCTTTGATCAATGCCAGACGCTGTTTTTTTGGAAGCAGATCAAAGTCGGAGACTTGACCTTTCGTACGCTTGGAGAGGTAGGCATCGGCATCTTTTTTGATGATTTTTGTGCCATTGACCGTTGCAACGACCGTTTTGGCAGGACGGCTTCTTGGTTTGACAGGCTTCGCAGCCTCCAGTGCATCGAGGTTAACCATACCCGGCATCTCATCATGTTGTTTCAATTTGTTCGAGAGTACATTCTTCAGTGCGTCAGCCGAGGCACTCTCCCCCAACAGTCCGGCACACAGGCCTATTGCTATTACCAGCTTTTTCATTCTTCTCCCTCTCCCCCTCTCGCGACGGTTACTTCTTTGTACCGTTCGCGTCTTTGTCCATATCGACAATCTTCGCTTTGGCTGTCAATTCTTTTGCGATACCTGCGATCTTCTTCGCGAACTCTTGCTGTTTCAGTGTCTGAACGATTTTTGCTTTGACCGCTTCATAAGGTACCGGCTGGGATTTGTTTTTCTCTTCAAGATAGATTACATGATAACCAAACTGTGTTTTAACAGGCTTGGTTGTAATTTCACCTGGCTTGAGTGCCCATACCGCTTTAGAGAACTCCGGTACCATCTGACCCTTCTTGAAGTTGCCGAGATCTCCTCCCTTCGGTCCGGAAGGTCCTGTAGACTTCGCTTTTGCAAGCTCGATAAATTTCGCTTTCAGCTTGTCACCTTTGAGCCCCTTGAGCTGTTTGATGATATCCTGCGCCTCTTTTTCGTTCTTGACAAGAATATGTCTCGCATGCACGGTCTCCGGCATAATGAACTTCTCTTTGTTCTTGTCATAGAACGCTTTGGCTTCGCTGTCACTGACAACCGTATTGTCCATCTGCTTCTTCATCCACATATTGACGGCAAGTTCATCACCGATCTTCTGCATATTACGCTTGAATTCCGGTGTTTTGTCGATCCCCTCTTTTTTTGCAAGCTCTGAGAAGAGTGCTTTCTCGACAAGAGTCTTCTTCACCAGTGCCTTCTGCTCGGGTTTCAATTGCTCGTAGTGCGCATTGGGTGCTGTGGCGCTTACGAATGCTTCTGCATCCTGCTTGGTGATGTTCTTTCCGTTAACGGTTACGAGAATGTCCGAAGCGACAACCGAGGTTGCCATGACCGCAGCGGCGATCAGTGAAGTTTTTGCAAGTTTTATCATAATGTGATGTCCTTTTGAATGTAAAGTTATAAGTGGCAATAGTATATCTGTTCTTGTTAAACAATTCATTAACCAATACGCGTTATGCTAAGTTTTTCTTAAGGAGTTGAGTCACCATGGCTAAAAAGGTAAAAAAAGCGACCAAAAAAGAGATAGAGGAGATTAAAAAGCTCTTTCTTGAACACTACCCCGATTCGGTTACGGAATTGCAGTACAGGAATCTCTACGAACTGCTTATAGCCGTTATGCTCTCTGCACAGTGTACAGACAAACGGGTCAATGTCATCACCCCTGCACTATTTGAACGCTACCCCGACCCGGTCTCTCTCGCCAATGCCGATCTGGACGAGGTCAAGTCCTACATCAACACCTGTTCGTTCTTCAATAACAAAGCCAAGAACCTCATCAAGATGGCACAGAGTGTCATCGAGCACTACGGGGGTGAAATTCCGCTGGATCAAAAAGAGCTGGTCAAACTCGCAGGGGTTGGACAAAAGACCGCCAATGTGGTCATGATAGAGTACACCGGTGCCAACCTTATGGCGGTCGACACCCATGTCTACCGTGTGGCACACCGTCTGGGACTCTGCGATGCACCCACCGCGCTCAAGTGTGAGGAGCAGCTGGTCAAGAAGTTCAAGACCGATCTTCACCGTCTACATCAGGCGATGGTGCTTTTTGGGCGTTACCGATGCAAGGCACTCAAACCGGAGTGTGATGATTGTTTTATGAAACCCTACTGCAAGACGACGGAAAGTTTTAAGGCATGAAACTATTTGGAAATTTCATGATTGGCTTAGGTATCATCATGCTGATAAGCCAGGTTGTGACCGGAGAGGTCCATGTCGGCAGAGGCGGACACATCACCTATGCCTATGCAGATGATCCGGTTCACTTTTGGAGATATCTCTTCCTCTATCCTTCTATCTGTATCTTTATCGGGCTTGATCTTCGTCAGCGTACACAAAAAGTACAGTGGCGAGAAGATCTGCTCACTGTTTTAAAAATTGCTGCCGTTACCTCAGTTGGATTTCTGATCAGCTTGTTTTATTAGAACTGCCCTTCAATATTCTCGGAAGTGAAGATTTACTCTCTTTCAAGTCTAACTCTCACTGTGTGAGCGTCTATGATAGCGTTCGACCACTTCCGGGTCATGGTGCAAGTTGATCTTGGCATCCTCTTTCCCCTCATATTCGATCGAAGAGAGAACATACCGTATAGACTCAAGACGTGCCCGCTTTTTGTCGTTGCTGTCGACGATGATCCACGGCGCGAAACCGGTATGAGTACGACTGAACATCTCCTCTTTGTAGAAGGTCACTTTGTCCCACATCTCCTGTGCTTTCTGGTCGACGGGACTGAGCTTCCAGTGTTTGAGCGGATTGGTCATTCGCTCCTTGAAACGTTTTTGCTGTGTCTCCTTCTTGATGGAGAACCAAAACTTGATGAGGATGATCCCGTCATCAACCAGCGCATGTTCGATCTCGGGCACTTCCATCATAAATTTTTCATACTGCTCTTTGGTACAGAAATCGAATACCGGTTCGACGATCGCACGGTTGTACCAACTCCGGTCGAAAAAGGTAATCTCTCCCGGATTTGGCAGGTGCTGAAAATAGCGTTGAAAATAGAACTGCCCCGTCTCTACCTCGGTCGGCTTCTGCAGTGCGACGACCCTGAACTTTCTGGGGTTGAGGTATTGTGTGAAACGTTTGATCGCACCACCCTTGCCTGCCGCATCACGCCCCTCAAAGATGATCATGACCCGTTTGTTGTTCTCATAGACCCAGTTTTGCAGCTTTATTAGCTCCACCTGCAGTTCTTTGAGTTCATGCTCATATTCTACATTGCGAACGATCTTTGAGAGTTTCTTCTTGTTCATCAACTGGGAAAGTCCGCTCTTGGTCTTGAGCAAATGGATATTCTTCTCAAGTTCCTTGACGATCTCTTTGGACTTTTTGTCCTCGACGTTCTTCTTCAGATATTCGAGATCTTGAAAGATGGTTTTCATAGGGTTCCTTTGAATTGGGTATATTCTTTAATTCTACTCCTCTTTCTCTTAAGTATTTTTGATTTTTTACATTGATTGGACTGATTGAATCACACTATCGAGCACCGCGAATGTCTTTTCGACCGAATCGAGCTTTACCATCTCCCGTGTCGAATGCGGATAGCGGATGGTCGGACCGATGGAAGCGAACTTCATATGGGGGAATTTCTCTGCGATCACCCCGCACTCCAAACCGGCGTGAATCGCCATGAGCCTGCTCTTGCCGAACACCTCCCGCATCTTCTCATCGACCAGCTTCGTAAACTCGGTCACGTCAGGCTTCCATGCAGGGTACTTGTCCTCCACTTGCGTTTCAAAGCCATACGATTCGAACAGTTCAACTGTCTCTACGGTCAGGGCATCCAAAGCGTCCATATCCATCGCACGGGCGCTCGTCTCGATAGTGATACCACCCTTCTCATCAGCTGCAATGATCGCCAGGTTGATACTCACATCGGGAATGCCAAGTTCCTCGTTCATACGGTGTACCCCATGCTTGAAACTGTCGATCAGATCGATAATCTGTTCCCCCTCTTTGAGTATATCGGGAGACTCGTTCAAAACTCTGACCGTCACATCCCCCTCATCTTCCAGAGGCACTTCATTGCGCACGATCGCTATGGCATTGGCAGGGATGGAGTTGCGACATTCGCCGGCATATATGCTGACAAGCTGGGTGATGTTGTGGGCTTTAAGATACCTTCCCAACACCTTGATGGCAGAGGGGATATTTTTGTCAATATCCACCCCCGAATGTCCGCCAACCAGTCCTTTGACCGCAACCTCATAACAGGTTCCACTTCCTGCCACATATGTATCCTGCTTGAATGCCGTAATATCCGCACCCCCGGCACACCCGATGTAGACCTCCGCCTCATCTTCACTGTCAAGGTTGAGCATATACGCCGCTTTCAGATCGAACGCAAGCTTGTTGGCACCGATGAGCCCGATCTCCTCATCGGAGGTGAAGAGAAACTCCAGTACCCTCCCCTCCTCCATACACTGCATCATCATCGCGATAGCCATACCGTTATCCGCCCCCAAAGAGGATTCTTTGGCCTTCATCCATCCATCCTCTACAAAGGTCTCTATCTGTGGCGCTTTCCCCATACAGACCATATCGTAATGCGCCTGCAGACAGAGCTTGGGTGAGCCCTTGTGCACATAGATGTTCTTCGCTACATCCACCTCAACCTCATACCCTCTTGCTTTGGCAAACTCCACCAAAAAATCACACAACCTATCCGCTTCTTTCGAGCAATGCGGTATCTGCGTGATCGTTTCAAAATACTCTATGATTTTTGACATACAACTTCCTAAAAAATTTTTGTGTTACTTTTGCACTTTTCGTGCAGATATGGAAACGCCCATATTTGCGAAGCAAGGCGCTGTAACATCGTCCGCACGATTGCAAAAGTAACGATTTTTGCCTACTTTTTCTAAAGAAGTAGGAAGAAAAACCCAAACTAAAATAAAAGTCTGATATAACAAGTATAATAGATTCATCTAAAAATCAGGATTAACCATGTGCCTCATCATCACCCTCGTTTTCCTCGCCCTCTCCCTCCAAAGCCTCTACCTCGGCGACTGGATGAGCGGGTCTCTCTACCTGCTCATCGCTCTTGTTTTCGGCTTTTTACTTTGGAAGAATGTCCGTATGACCTACTGTGAACGCCACGGCGGATGTGATGCGGGGTGCGGCATCCCCGCATGGCTTACGCGATGGTTTCAAAAAGAAGATAAATAATGGAACATTTCTTTAACTGCCCCTACTGCTGGGAGCGTATCTCTATGGTACTCGACCCCTCCGAAGAGGAGAGCGACTACATTGAAGACTGCGAAGTATGCTGCCGTCCCATAGAGATCTCATTTCGTTTTGAAGAGGAAAGACTGGTGTGGTTTGAAGCCAGACGCATGGAAGGAATCTGAAATTTTAGATGGTCGGTGAACCGACCCTACGCATATAGAAACTTGAATCGTTCCACCATCTCTCCGTTCACTTCCACTTTTTGGGTAAACATCTCCAATGGTCGCACCCAGTAACCATAGTCACCGTACAATGCCCGATAGACCACCATTGGCTCTTCGGTCTCACTGTGGGTAGCGACCATCAGCACTTCATATTCGTCACCTTTGTAGTGGCGGTAGATCCCTTTTTGTATTTCCATGGTCGCACTCCGTTCTTTTTGCATATCTTAGCATATTTGGAGTACAATAGTTCAACTTATTTTCAAGGAGACCATATGGCACAGAACATCTTCAACTGTCCGCTTCCGGATGAAAAAGGGTATTTTGGGGAGTACGGAGGAGCGTTTATTCCGCCTGAACTGCAGACGATCATGGATGAGATCACTGCAGCGTATGAGGAGATCCGTAAAGATCCGGAGTTTTGAATGAACTGGCAGATCTCTACCAACACTATGTGGGTCGTCCCAGTCCTGTATTTCATGCCAAACACCTTTCGCAAAAATACGGTACAGACATCTATCTCAAACGAGAAGATCTCAACCACACCGGAGCACACAAGATCAACCATTGTCTGGGGGAGGCACTGCTGGCAAAGAAGATGGGCAAAAAAAAGATCATCGCCGAAACCGGTGCGGGACAGCACGGAGTGGCACTTGCCACCGCTGCCGCACTGGTTGGGCTGGAGTGTGACATCTACATGGGTGAGGTCGACATGGCAAAAGAACACCCCAATGTCGTGCGTATGCACATCCTCGGAGCCAATGTCATTCCTGCTACCCATGGACGGCGTACCCTTAAAGAGGCGGTCGATACAGCCTTTGAGAACTACCTCAAAGACCCGGTGACACAGTTCTATGCCATCGGATCGGTCGTCGGTCCTCACCCTTTCCCCCGTATGGTCAGGGATTTCCAGTCCATCGTTGGTGTAGAAGCAAGAGAACAGTTCCAGCAGATGACAGGTAAACTGCCCGACAATCTCGTTGCCTGTGTCGGAGGAGGTTCCAACGCTCTGGGGCTCTTTACCGCCTTTATGGATGATGAGAGCGTAGCCATGCACGGGGTCGAGCCTGCAGGCAGAAGTCTTGAAGAGCCCGGAGAGAATGCCGCCACCATCACTTTGGGAAAACCGGGGGTCATGCACGGCTTCAAATCGTACATGCTGCAGGATGAGAACGGGGAACCCCAAGAGGTCTACTCTGTCGCCAGCGGTCTGGACTACCCCTCTGTGGGACCACAGCACGCTTATCTTAAAGACATTGGTCGTGTGCAGTACCACTACATCTACGACAAGGAAGCCATCGATGCTTTCTTTGAACTCTCCAGAGAAGAGGGGATCATCCCTGCCATCGAATCAGCCCATGCAGTCGCCCATGCACTCAAACTCGCCCAAGAGCCCGATGCAGGAACCATTCTGGTCAATCTTTCAGGGCGTGGGGACAAGGACATCGACTTTGTTGTAGAGCACTACGGCAAAGAGTACGGAATTCCGGAGTAATCTATGCCCAAATGGAGCTTGAATTTTAGACTATGGCACTGGCTGCATGCAGCAGTCATTCTCGGGCTTCTGGGTACGGTCTTCTTAAGAAAAACTTTTCTCAACTGGCGCACCAACAGTGAGATCATCGTCAGCAAACTGGCCGAACAGGGTGTCGATATCACCGCAGAAGAGGCAAAGATACTCGCCAAGGCGATCCGTGCACCGATGTGGGAGTGGCATATTATCCTTGGCTACGGACTTGCCGTGCTGGTTGTATGGCGTATCGCCCTCTTCTTCACGCAAAGCGGCAAACGCAACTACCAAGACCTTTCTAAAGAGACACTGCATAAGAGAGCAGTGAAGATAGGCTATATCGTAATCTATGCCGTCATCGCCTTCATGGCTGTCAGCGGGCTTGTGATCCACTTTTATGACCTCATAGGATTGACCAAAGAGCGTGCACATGACATTAAAGAGATACACGAACTGCTTTACAATGCCCTGCTCGTTTTCGTACCGTTGCATATTGCGGGTGTGGTCATCGCCGATGCGACAGAAGAAAAAGGCATCGTCTCAGATATGATCAATGGTGGGAGAGTATAAGCGGTGAAACCGCCCTGTTTTTTTATATTGGTTGCAGAGACTATTTGAACCCCTTGGAGAGTGAAGCGCCTATAAGTTTGACATTGAGTACATGCGGCGGTCCCTCCCATCCTCGCTGTATCATCACAAGTAAAACTGCAATACGTGATTCAAAGGGCGATTTGAAATAGCCACCCACAAAGGCATCGAGATACCGTGCCGGGAGCATCTGCCTTTTCTCAAAAACCACTTTCCGTTTTGTGCTCTTGAAGTCTTCGGTCTTAAGCAGCTTGAGCGTCAGATGGGTCAACAATTTCTCAGTCTCGATAAACATCTCAGGCTGATTGACCCAACGCATAAAGAGCTTTGCATCAACGGCATTGCCCTCTGATACCCCACCAATAGGAAACTGCTTCAACAATTCTTTATCCGTTACGATATGATACTTTTTCAACAGAGTAGCGATCTTGGCGACCGGTGGTTTCATATAACTTACAAAATCATCCCTATTGTCCCTTTTGGGTGGTGTAAACTCCCACTGTATCTTTTCAAGTACCTTGTCTGTGACCATATCTTGAATTATGAAGACACCCTGCTCCTTGTCTCTCACCTCGTTGGGGGTCTGTACCGCATAAGCGAACTTCCCATCCTTCGACCATCCGGCCACATACAGCTTTTCACTGATCATATAGTCTTTGACATGTTCCGTCGTCAGTCCGTACTGTTTCTCATACCACTGTACCTTGTGCAATTTTTCATAGGGAACATAGATTAATGAAAGATTGGCAAAAAGAAACGGTTGGAAAAGAAAAGAGCATATAAGTAGTTTGAAGTAGCGCATAGCCTGTTATCCTTGGAAAACTTTCTTCAAGGATAACATATTTTTATTGAAACAGGTAAAGCAGTAAATAGATCACAGCAATCACACTCACTGTCCAAATGAGTGACCGTTTCACATCCATGGAAGGATTGAGCGTACCACAGTGCGGACAACGGCGGTCTCCCTTTTCGACAGGCAACTTGCAGTAGCGGCAGGGAAGCTTGTTAGTTTCCATACTGTTATTTCTTCTTTTCTTTATATTCCGAAGCAATAGCCGGGAACTTCTCAAATATTACATCTCTGGAACGTGCTATTTTCAAATATAAGCTGTCACCAAGTTCATATGCCACTTTTTCCAACCTTCTTTGCATACTTCCTTTTTTCCCCGTTAATAAATACTGCCCGATAGTGAACTGCATAGGAACAATTGTCATATCCCCATCAGGATTGTTCTCAGCATAGGGAACTTTCACACCTACCCAACTTTCAAGGGTTAGGGTTAATGTAACTGCACAATAATTTGGTCCTGCTTTAAATCCTAATGCACTAAGCTTAAGTGTACTACCTAAAATATCTTTTTTTACTGACATTTCAAGATGGTTACGTCTAAGTGAAAGCTCCAGTTTGTCTTTGAGTCTTGCAGGCTTTGGTAAACAACCACCAGTCACTTCATCACTATAGTCGATATAGAAATTATTTCTTGTTGCCAAAATGGCTTCATTGCCACCCTCAAACAGTAGATTAGGATTGCTGTTTGATGTTTCTTCTGCCAACAAAACACTTACCATCATTAAACTTGCAATAAACACATAAAATTTTTTATTTAAATTCATTTTTATCCTTTTGTTCTATACCGCATAATACGTCGCCTTCGGATGATGCACCACCAGTGCGGTCGTACTCTGTTCGGGGTGTATCTGGAAAGTTTCGCTCAGTTCGATGCCGAACTCCTCAGGCTTAAGCAGGTCGAAGATGATACGACTCTGCTCCAGGTCGGGACAGGCGGGGTAGCCGAAGGAGTAGCGTGCTCCCGGGTAACGGTTCATTCTCACATCTCTGAGATTCGCTTTTTCCCCTTTGCCCAGTCTGTCAAGATCGATGCGTATCTGCTTGTGTGCTACTTCTGCCAGTGCTTCGGCAAGCTCGACAGAGAAGCCGTGCACCATATTGTACTCAAGGTACTTGCCTGCATCGTAAAGCTCCTTCTCATAGGCAGAAAATTTCTCTCCTGCACTCACACAGGTGATCGCAAGCACATCGTGCCGTTCATGGCGGAAAAAGTCGCTGAGCGCGCGGTGGGGTTTGCGCCCTTGTCTGGGAAAGCTGAAGGCATACTCTGCCCGTCCGACCACCTCTTTGAAGGGCTCACGGTTGGCATTGGCATCGACGTTCCACCCTTCACTCTCATCGAAAACCAGCAGCTCCTGATCGTTGCTTCGTACCGGATAATATCCGTAGATAATAGTCGGTTCGAAGAGATCTTTCTCGATGAACTCACGTTTGAGGCGTTCGTAGGCGGGATAGACCTTTTCCTCAAGCAGTGTTTCATACTCCGCTTTGTCCATTTTGCCTTTTTTGTACCCCCAGTGCATTTTGATGACCGTCTTTTTGTTGACCCAGTCAAAGACCGTATCGAGATCAAGATCAGCCTTTTGCAGCACCCTTCTGCCCCAGAACGGTGGGGTCGGAATGTCAACGGGTTCAGGCATCTCTATCTCTTCAAAAGGCGGAATGATTACCTCTTTCTTCTCTTTCTTCTCACGTTTGACCAGATCGCCGGCGAGTTTGGTATCGAGCACCGCATCGGGGTTGGTCTGCACCTCTTCGTTGTACTTCTCTATGCGGCTCATGGCAATCACCCCGTCAAAGGCATCACGGCAGTAGAAGATCGGCCCCTTGTAGATAGGACGGCAGAAATCATCAACAAAACTTCGCGTCAGTGCCGCACCGCCCAGCAGTACCGGAATGGTAATGCCCATGTCCGTCATCGTCTCAAGATTGTCCTTCATCACGGCGGTAGACTTAACCAGCAGACCGCTCATCCCTATTGCCTGTATGGACTTCTCTTTCATCACATCAAGGTAGGTCTCCAGCTCCGTTTTGATACCGACATTGATCACCTTAAAACCGTTGTTGGAGAGAATAATATCTACCAGATTCTTCCCTACATCGTGCACGTCTCCCTTGACCGTACCGATCACCAATGTCGTATCGGTCTCCTTCTCCTGCTTGGTGAGGTAAGGGTTGAGGTAGTCCACCGTCGCTTTCATCGTTTCGGCAGACTGGAGCACGAACGGCAGTTGCATCTGCCCGCTTCCAAAAAGCTCACCCACCACCTTCATGGCATCAATGAGGATCTCGTTGACGATGCGGTCGGGGTGTATCTCTTTGCGCGCCTCTTCTACCAGCGGGATCATCCGCTCTTTGTCGCCATCCATAAGCAGTCGTGCGATCTTCTCTTCGGTATTCATCGCTTCGTACTCTTCATCGTTGGCTTCGGTATCGACCACCTTGTCCGAGAAGTGCTCGATGAACTTGAAGAGAGACTGGTCATCAGGATGGAAGAGCAGCTCTTCACATACTTCGATGTCCTCCTTGCTCATTTTACTTAGCGGGATGATATGCTTGACATTGATAATGACCGAGGTCAGCCCCGCTTCCAGACAATGATGCAGAAAAACAGAGTTAAGGTACATACGCGCATGCTTATCAAGCCCGAAGGAGATATTGCTCAGTCCCAGTGTCGAACCAACTTCAGGGTGGCGTTTGTGCAGTTCACGGATCGCTTCGAGCGTCTGGATTGCCGCATCCCGGTACTCCTCATCGCCTGATCCTACTGTGAAGGTAAGCACATCAAAAATGAGGTTATGTGGGGCGATGCCATGACGGTTGACACAGAGATCGTACAGCCGCTCAGCCACTGCGATCTTCTCCTCCTTGGTCTTTGCCATCCCCTTCTCATCGATGGTCAGACAGACCAGTGCCGTACCGTATTTTTTCGCCAGTCCACAGATGGCATCGAGCTTCTCTTCTCCATCTTCGAGGTTGACCGAGTTGATGATGGGTTTGCCCCCGATACACTTGAGCCCCTCTTCCATCGTATTGACACGGGTTGCATCGGGCATCAGCGGCAGCGGGATCTTCTGGTTGTAAAGCTCCATGACCGCACGCATATCCTTGGCACCGTCACGCCCGGCAAACTCGACGTTGACATCCAAACAGTGCGCGCCGTCTCGTACCTGTGCCTGCCCGACGGTGAGTGTCCCTTCATAGTCCCCCGCAATGATCAGCTCACGGAAGACTTTGGAACCGGTAGCGTTGCTCCGTTCCCCTATGAGCAGGGGTGCAGGCTCCTGAAAAAGCTCTACCGAATTGAAAAGCGACGCAATGCTCGGCTTGATGCTACCTGTCGGTAGCTTTGGTTTAAGCGTGCCGACCGCCTTTTTCAGTGCCTGAATGTGTTGTGGCGTCGTACCACAGCATCCCCCCAGAAAACTGACCCCGTCAAATTCGGTGAACTCCAGCTGCTTCTGCGTGAACTCGTCCGGCCCCATCGGATAGTAGGTGTACCCGCCGCGGTTCTGTGGCAGTCCGGCATTGGCATGGATAGAAAGGGGGATACTACAAAGCTCACTCAAAACTTTGAGGTGTTTCTTCGCCTGATCGGGTCCCGTACCACAGTTAAGCCCCAGAGAAAGAATGTCAAACGGCTCCAGAATGGTCACAATGGTCGCCGCATCGGTACCGATGAGCATCGACCCACTCAGTTCAATGGTGACAGAAACCATGATGGGCAGGTCGGTTTTCCTCTCTGCATTGGCATCCTGACAGGCATGCAGCGCTGCTTTGATCTGAAGCGGATCCTGACAGGTCTCCAACAAGAATACATCACACCCGCCGTCAATGAGCCCCTCGGCAACGATCTTGTACCCGGCATACATCTCATCGTAGTGGATATGCCCGAGACTGGGCAGTTTCGTCCCCGGCCCGATGGAACCCAGCACGAAACGGGGCTGCCGGGGTGTGCTGTATTCGTCGCACACCTTTTTGACAAGCTCGGCACCTTTTTTGGAGAGTTCATACGCTTTGTCACCCAGGTCATACTCATCGAGTACCCACGGCATGGTTCCGAAGGTATTGGTCTTGATGAGATCCGCCCCTGCCATCGCATAGCGCTTGTGTATACGCCCGATGATCTCAGGGGCTGTCTCATTGAGCAGTTCATTGCACCCTTCCTGCTCCCGTCCTTTATGGTCTATCCATGCCTCTTTGGGTACATCAAGATCCTGTATCTGAGTACCCATAGCACCGTCTATAACCAGCATACGTTCGGATATCAATTTTTTGATCGTTTCTGCAGCAGACAAATCAATCCTTTTTCGTGGTATTTTCTATCATACCTAATCTATGTGCAATTGTATCGAAGTATCGTTAAACTCTTTTTCGCTTCATACGTTATGATATTTGTGAGATAATTCAACTTTTTCAATGAAATGATATGATAAAATCTACATTATATCAAACAACTGAAAAAGCCAAACCTGTTGCAAAGCAGGGACGGAAAGCCAAGGGTCTCATGCAGACAGCCGGTTGCCTGAAGAGATATATGATTTGTGCCCTCAGAAACAAGTTCTTCTCTTTCTTCAGCCCAAAAGATGCAACCATTGACAACGACTAGGCATTTTTCAGAAAGAAAAAATTTTAAAATGACCTTATCATTCATTTTAAAACCACTTATAATAGTTAAAATACTACCCCTGTTTAGGGAAGAGAAGGATACAAAATGGGTAAAACCATCAAAAACATCATCACCGGTAAAGAGATCACCAAGCCTGATCCCATTGACGAAGAGGTACCTTTTGACGGCGGGGTGATGATCACAGAAACCGATACGGCAGGTATTATCACCTATGCCAATCGCAAGTTTCGTGAAATGACAGGATACTCGAAAGAGGAACTGATAGGCTCTCCACACAGTATCAACCGCCATCCTGATATGCCGAAAGTGGCTTTCAAGGGAATGTGGGAGACAATCAAGTCAGGCAACTACTGGGAAGGATATGTCAAAAATATGACGGCAGAGGGAAAATACTATCTGGTTGTCGTATGGATTAAACCAAAGTTTGATGAGAAAGGCAACATTGTGGGATATATCGCCGGCCGGAAGATCCCGGACAGAGAAGCAATGGACGCTGCTTTGGCGCAGTACAGATCGCTCAAAGCACAGGAGGAGGCGTAGAAGCGTTACATTGTTGTTACGCGCTGCGGTTTAAAGTACCGCTTTGGCTTTTTGAAGTGCTTCGATGACTGCATCGATGTTTGCTTTAGGAATGTGCACTTTCCAATCGGGCTCTTCGGCGTTTGCCTGAAGCGCGATGCCGATACTTGCTACACTTTCACTTCCTGCCCCGTAGGGCTCTTCTATCGTAGTCACTGTGATCTTTCCGTTATCTGTACCGCTGAGGTTCATTTGGGCTATTTCAGTCGTTTTTCCACTCATGTTCAATTCCTTAAAATTTGATATGGATGATTATAGCACAAAAGATTAACGCTTCTTGACCAATCGCATCAATGCCGCCTGCATACGTCTCCACAGTTTGATGTCAATGGCGGGGAAACCGGCATAGGTCTTGCCGCCTTCGAGTGATTTGGTCACCCCTCCTTTGCCGGCAATAGTTGCAAATGCACCCACTTCAAGGTGTCCTGCCGTAGCACTCTGTCCGCCCATGACCACATTGCGCCCCAGTGTCGTAGAGCCGGCAAGCCCGACTTGAGCTGCCATCAGAGAGTGCTCTCCCACATCACAGTTGTGCGCGATCTGGATGAGGTTGTCCAGCTTGGTGCCTTTACGTATGATCGTTGCTCCAAAAACCGCCCTATCGATGGTACAATTGGCACCGATCTCAACATGATCTTCGATGATCACATGCCCATTCTGATAGATCTTGACATGTTCTCCTCTCTTGGTATGGGCAAAACCGTAGCCGTCACACCCTATGACCGTCCCGCTGTGCACAATACAGTCACTGCCTATTTTCGTTCCATGGTAGAGAGTGACGTTGGGGTGCAACAGGGTATTGTCACCCACCACGACATCGTCACCCAGATAACAACCCGCCAGAATCGTGACATTGTCCCCCAACGTGACATTCTTCCCAAACCTGACCGAGGCATCGATATCACACCCTTCACCCTGCCACGGTGCTTCACTTTGCGTGCTGAGTGCAGAAGCAAAGAGTCTGGAAGCTTCCGCCAGTTTCAGGTAGGGCTCGTCGGTAATAAGCGCGACCGCTGTCTCAGGCAGCAAAGCGACATACTTTTCTGCGATCAACACAGCACCCGCTCTGGTCAGAGGAAGCTGCGCCTCATACTTTGTATCATTGAAAAAACTAAGTTGGGTAGGCGTTGCTTCAGAAAGGGTATGGATACCGTCTATCTCGATATCCTCTCCGTCAAACTGGAGCTGGAGTTCTTTTGCGATCTTTGAGAGTTTGTAGGTCATAAGGAAAATCCTTGTTTGATAAGGGTACCCGCAAGGGGTACACCTACGCAATGTAGGGGCAACCCTTTGTGGTTGTCCCTATCATATCTTACCGCTCTATGGCAACTACACCGCCGCGTACGATCTCGCACGGGTTATAACGCTGTGCCGCTTCAATGAAGTGCTTAACACGTTTAGGCTCGTCAGCTACCTGCACAACCACCATCTCTTTGCCGACATTGACAATGCCGCCGTTGTAGGCTGCTGCAAGTGCAGCGATACTGCTGAGGTTCTCCCCGATGGGAAATTTTGCCAGTGCCATCTCTTTTTCGACCATCTCTTCGTGTTCGATGACCTTATAGACCGGTATGAGCTTATGCAACTGCTTGGTGATCTGCTCCATCACTTTGGCATTTCCTCTGGTCTCAATAGTCATGTGCGACATATCACTGTCGGGAATGGGAGCGACGGTCAAAGACTCAATATTGTATCCGCGGGCTGCAAACATAGAGGTCACTCTCGCCAGTACAGAACTTTCATTCATGACGATGACAGAGATGACGCGTCTCTCTTTGTTGGTAGTTGTCATGACTTCTCCTTCCCGTCAGTTTCTGTTTTAGACGGCAGCATCATGTTGAAGAGTGCCCCGCCTGCGGGTACCATCGGCAGTACATTCTCAAAGCGGTTGACCGCAACGTTCATAAAACATACCTTATCCTGTTTGATGGCATCTTTGAGTGCTGCATCAAACTCCTCTTTGGTCGTGACATCGTAGCCGATACCGCCGCACGCTTCGGCCAACGCTTTCCAGTTGGGCTGGAAGGTCAAATCGGTCTCGGAGTAGCGCTTCTCATAGAAGAAGGTCTGCCACTGGCGTACCATCCCGAGAAAATGGTTGTTCAAAATCACATTGATGACAGGGATCTTGTACTCCGCCGCGGTAACCAACTCCTGCATGTTCATCAAGATGGAACCGTCGCCGGTAATGTTGATCACCGTCTTTTCAGGGTATGCCTTCTTCGCACCGATCGCGGCGGGGAATCCAAAGCCCATCGTTCCCAAACCGCCGGAGTTGATCCACTGGCGCGGTCTGTCGAACGGATAGTGCTGTGCCGCCCACATCTGGTGTTGACCGACATCGGAGGTGATGATGGCATCTTCACCCACCAGCTCACCCAGCCTCTCGATCGCCCACTGCGGTTTGATCACCTCATCGGAATCGACATAAGACTGCGGATGGAGTTCGTCATATCGCTTGAGGATCTCTCTCCACGCCTGGTAACGGTCTGTATTGACATCATCAAGCAGCGGCAGCATCTTTTGCAGCACAGTAGAGACATCACCGACAATGGGATAATCCACATCGACAAGCTTGGCAATGTTGGCAGGGTCTATGTCAACATGAATAATATCGGCATATTTGGCAAACTCAGAGAGTTTCCCCGTCACACGGTCATCAAAACGCGCACCCAGAGAGATGATCAGGTCGGTCTCGCTCATTGCCATGTTGGAAGCGTAGTTCCCGTGCATTCCGAGCATTCCCAGCAGCAGCGGATTGTCTGCACCCATGACACCGCGTGCCATAAGGGTCTCGACTGCCGGTATCTGAGTCTTCTCTGCCAGTTCACGTACCAGTTTGTAGGCATTGGAGAGGACGACGCCACCACCGATGTAGAGCAACGGTTTCTTCGCCTTTTTGATCGCTTCGGCCGCTTTTTCGATTTGGCGGTTGTTCCCTTTGTAGGTTGGTTTGTAGCTTGGAATGCTTACCGAGTCAGGATACTTGAACTCACCGATCTCCACTGTGATATCTTTGGGGATATCGACAAGGATCGGGCCGGGTCTGCCGCTTCGCGCCAGATAGAACGCCTCTTTGAGGATACGCGGAAGCTCTTCGAGTGAGCGCACCAGAAAATTGTGTTTGGTACACGGACGGGATATCCCTACCGCATCGAT
>JAJRRK010000090.1 GCA_024279555.1 Campylobacterales bacterium | reverse complement strand
GCATGGAATGTTCCTTCACTTCCTGTGAAACCCTGTACGATGACTTTTGTGTCTTTGTTTACCAAAATACTCATTATAGCTCTCCTTTTGCTGCTGCAACCGCTTTAGCCGCACCATCTGCCAGGTCTGTTGCAGGAATTACATTGTCGATATTTGCGTTCTTGAGGATCTCTGCCGCTTCAGGGGCATTGGTACCGTCGAGTCTAACCACAACCGGTACATTGACATCGACCATTTTGGTCGCTTCGAGAATACCGTTGGCGATTCTGTCACAACGAACGATACCACCGAATATATTCACGAAGATCGCTTTGACTTTCGGGTTCTTAAGGATGATCTCGAAGCCTTTGGCAACGGTTTCAGCATTGGCCTTACCACCCACATCGAGGAAGTTCGCCGGCGTTCCGCCCATATAGTTGATGGTATCCATCGTACCCATGGCAAGTCCTGCACCGTTTACCATACAACCGATCTCACCGTCAAGTGCGATGTAGCTCAGTCCGTAACGCGCTGCTTCTCTCTCATCCGGATCCTCTTCGGAGATGTCTCTCATCTCTTCGATCTCAGGATGTCTGTAAAGTGCAGAGTCATCGAAGCCCATTTTGCCGTCAAGCGCCAGGAAGTCACCCGAACCTGTCTTGATCAGCGGGTTGATCTCGATCATCTCCGCATCTTTATCCATATAGACCTTAAAGAGTTTGGATGCGAACTGGATCAGCTTTTTCTGCTCATCTTTGTCGGTGATACCCAGACCGAAAACCAGTTCTCTTCCGTGGAACGGCTGGAAACCGATTGCAGGATCGACCGCTACTTTGATGATCTTTTCAGGAGACTCTTCAGCCACCTTCTCGATCTCCATACCGCCTTCAGTGGAAGCCATAATTACAGGCATCTCTTTGGCTCTGTCAAGAACAACACCGAGATAGAGCTCATCTTTGATGTCCGCACCCTCTTCGATGTAGACCTTCTGTACCAGTTTTCCCTCAGGTCCTGTCTGGTGTGTGACCAGAGTCATGCCGAGGATCTCACCCGCGAGCTTCTCTACCTCTTCGATGGACTTGGCAAGTTTGACACCGCCTCCGAGTCCTCTACCACCCGCGTGGATCTGTGCTTTGACGACCCAGATGTTCCCGCCAAGCTCGTGCGCCGCTCTCACAGCCTCTTCAGGTGTGTTCGCAACGATCCCTCTTGGCGTGGGCACACCGTACTGAGCAAAAATCTGTTTTGCCTGATACTCATGAATATTCATGCAGTCTCCTTTTTTTCAATAAGTTCCTTATATTATATGCTTTTGGGGGATAATACACGGTTAATTGAATTATTATAAAGGCTGATTTGAGAAAAGTGGTAAATTTTTACACATTTTTGGGGAGAAAAATGGCAAAAAGGTAACGAAATGCTACCTTTTTGATGCAATATTATGCTTTGGGTGCGATCATCTCTTCAGGTTTGACATACTTGTCGAACTCCTCTTCGGTCAGCAAACCGAGTTTGACCGCTTCCTCTTTGAGTGTTGTGCCATTGGCGTGTGCCGTCTTGGCGATCTTGGCTGCATTCTCATACCCGATGTACGGGTTGAGTGCGGTGACCAGCATCAGCGAATCGTTAAGGAACTTCTCGATCTTCTCTTCGATCGGCTCAATACCCACGGCACAGTTCACATCGAAACTTCGCATCGAATCTGCCAGCAGTCTGACAGACTGGAGGATGTTATAAGCGATGACCGGCTTGAATACATTCAACTCAAAGTTCCCCTGTGACGCAGCAAAACCGACAGCGGCATCATTCCCCATCACCTGCACGGCAACCATGGTGATCGCTTCGGCCTGTGTCGGATTGACCTTGCCAGGCATAATGGATGAACCCGGCTCGTTGGCAGGAATGGAGATTTCACCGATACCACAGCGCGGACCGCTTGCAAGCCATCTGACATCGTTGGCGATCTTCATCAGGTTCGCTGCCAGTGCTTTAAGCGCTCCGGAGAGTACCACTTCCGCATCGTGACCGGTAAGTGCATGGAATTTGTTCGGCTGGGAAACAAAACCGTAGTCTTTTTCCATAAAGCCGTTCAGTTTCGCCGCGACTCGCTCGGAAAACTCAGGGTGAGAGTTCAGCCCCGTCCCCACTGCCGTACCGCCGATAGCAAGCTCACGCACATATACCAGTGCATCTTCAATCTGCTTGAGGTTGGTCTCGAGCATCGCGACATAACCGCTCAGCTCCTGTCCCAGCGTCAACGGGGTGGCATCCTGCAGGTGGGTACGACCGATCTTCACAATGTCCGCAAACGCTTTTGACTTCGCTTCAAGTGTCCCTTTGAGCTGCTTGAGTGCCGGAATGAGATTGTCCGTAACCGCCACAACCTCTGCAATACGCATACCGGTCGGATAGGTATCGTTGGAGCTTTGTCCCTTGTTGACATCGTCATTGGGGTGTACCAGATACTCTTTGGTGAAGTCGCCGCCGAGGATCTCTGTCGCTTTGTTGGCGACCACTTCGTTCATGTTCATGTTCGACTGTGTTCCTGAACCGGTCTGCCATACTACCAGCGGAAAGTTGTCGTCAAGTTCACCCGAGAGTACCACATCACATGCCTTGACGATGGCATCGGTCTTGTCGTCTTCCAAACGCCCAAGCTCGTTATTGACCAGCGCACATGCCTTTTTGAGATTGGCAAATCCATAGACCACCTCCATCGGCATCTTTTCAATACCGATCTGAAAGTTCTGCACCGAACGCTGTGTCTGAGCCGCCCAGTACTTGTCGGCAGGTACCTGCATCTCTCCCATGGTGTCTTTTTCTATTCTGTATTCCATTATTTTCTCCTAATTGAAAAATTGATTATTCTTGAGTACGCGAATACCCTCTTGAATACTCTCGACCGACTGTTTGAACTTCGCTTTGGTCTCCTCATCGAGTTCCATCTCAATGATCTGCTCCATACCGTTCTTGCCCAGAATGACCGGAACTCCCACAGAGACATCACTGTATCCGTACTCCCCATTGAGCAGCGCGGAAGAAGCGACAACGATCTTACTGTCGTTAAGGATCGCTTCGACCATATAGGCGATGGCACGCCCCGGACCGTAGTAACCCGAAGTACCCAGATGTCCTACGATCTCCGCACCGCCGTTACGGGTTCGTTCAATAATCTCTGCCATCTCCTCTTTGCTCAGGAGTTCCGAGACATTGACAGACCCCACCTGAACTTTATGCGGCAGAGGGATCATGTTCTGCCCGTGGTCACCGATGACCAACGTGCCGATCTGCCCTGCCCCATAGCCGAGTTTTTTGTAGATCTGATACGCCATACGCGCACCGTCAAGCGCACCCGAAAGCCCGATGATACGGTTGCGCTCCCATCCTGTCATTTGGTGGATCACATAGGTCATGACATCCAGTGGGTTGGAAACACAGATGATCACCGCATCGGGTGAGTACTTCATGACATCTTCAACCACGCTCTTCATGATCTTGGCATTGATCATCAGCAAGTCTTCACGTGTCATGTCCCCTTTGCGAGGCACACCCGCTGTGATGACCACGATGTCACACTCACTGACATCCGCGGGGGTCTCTGCCGCAGTGATGATGGTATTGTTAGGCGCATAATACGCCGACTGCGCAATGTCGATCGCCTTGCCTTTGGCTACCCCCTCTGCAATATCAAAGAGCACGATCTCTCCGCAGGTACCCATCATACTCAGAGAGTATGCCGCAGTAGCACCGACCGCACCGGCACCGATTATTCCTACTTTTCGCTTTGTCATCTACTTCTTCTCTTCTTCGAGGTCATCAAAAAACTTCAGTTCATAGAGCTTGTCCACCATCTCCTGCACAGAGGCGACAGAGTTCTTGAAACGCTTCTGCTGGAGCGGTTTGAGCGTCATATTGATGACCTGTTCCGCACCGCCTGCACCGATCATGACCGGTACACCGGAAACAATGTCCGAATAACCGTAGTCATCCTGCAGCATGATCGCACAGGAGTGGATCTGATTGGTATCTTTAAGGATCGCTTCAACCATTACGGTGGTAGATTTTGCAGGTGCGTAATAGGCAGAACCGTTCCCCAGAAGGTTCACAATCTCCGCCCCTCCGTTACGGGTCTTACGCACGATCTCACCAATCTCTTCAGAGTCAAGCAGGTCTTCTATGGGTACACCTGCAACGGTAGTGAACTTCGGCAGTGGCACCATCGTATCACCGTGTCCCCCCATCACCGTCGCACGGATCTGTCCCGCGCCATATTGCAATTTTTCATAAATAAAGTGTGCCATACGTGCCGCATCGAGGATACCCGCCATTCCCATCACTCTCTCACGCGGAAAGCCGGTGTACTTCAACGCCACGTAAGTCATGACATCAAGCGGGTTTGAGACAACGATCACGATGGCATTGGGTGCATGCTCCTTAATCATCAGTGCATAGTTCTTAACGATATCCGCATTTTTCAGCAGCAGATCGTCACGGCTCATTCCCGGAGTACGAGGCGCGCCTGCGGTGATAATCACAACATCGGAGTCTGCCAGATCTTCAGGTCCCCTTGCCGCACGCACAATCGTGTGCTGTCTTGCCGCGTTGGCCGCCTGGGACATATCGAGCGCTTTTCCTTTGGCGACATCTTTGTTTCTACCGTAGAGTGTCACATGGTGACATGCACCGTTCATCGCAAGGATGAACGCAACCGTAGAACCGAAATTCCCCGTACCGATGACAGTAACTTTTTTTCCTTTTGCCATTTTTGTCCTTTGGAAGTAAATTCACATAGGATCGACTTACCAGCAAAACATCATTCATAACTCCTCAAAGAGTTATCAAAAACGTTTTGCATTGCTAATGAAGTCTGCTTATCCTATGCATAAGTATTGGATATATATTTTAACACATTATGCGTTATAGTGTGCAAAAATCGGATTCCTGCCGTAGAAAAAAGTAACAAGTGCTACTTTTTGGATAAGTATTTCGGATCATTCTGGAAAAAAGAGGGGAAATTGTAAAAAAGGAACTGCATCGTACCCCGACAGAGGGGTACGGGTTATTCGGCTTAGATGGCGTCAATGATGCTGTTAAGTGTTGCAGACGGTCTCATCGCCGCTTCTGCTTTGGCATCATCAGGGTGGAAGTATCCGCCGATGTCTTTTGGAGAACCTTCTGCTGCAAGAAGTTCAGAAAGGATCTTCTCTTCATTCTTCGCCAGCGCATCCGCTACAGGTGTGAACTTTTCAGCCAGTTCAGTGTCTGCAGTCTGTGTACTGAGTGCCTCAGCCCAGTAGCGCGCTACCCAGTAGTGAGAGGCTTTGTTGTCCGGCTCACCACATTTTCTGCTTGGCGCTTTGTCGTTGTCAAGGTATCCTTCGTTCGCTTTGTCAAGTGCTTCTGTCAGTGCCCCGATCTTACTATCGTTTGACTTGTTGTACTCCATCCTGAGAGACTCAGCCAGTGCAAGGAACTCACCGAGTGAATCCCATCTGAGGTGCCCCTCTGCCAGGAACTGATCCACATGCTTGGGTGCTGAACCGCCCGCACCGGTCTCGAAGAGTCCACCGCCTGCCAAAAGCGGAACGATGGAGAGCATCTTCGCAGAGGTACCAAGCTCAAGAATCGGATACATATCTGTCAAGTGGTCACGAAGAACGTTACCGGTGACAGAGATGGTGTCTTTGCCTGCTCTGACTCTCTCGTTGGTGTATCGTGTCGCTGCAGCTACATCCATAATCTGAATGTCAAGACCGGTTGTGTCGTGCTCTTTGAGATACTTTTCGACTTTCTTGATCATCTGTGCATCGTGTGCTCTGTTCTCGTCAAGCCAGAAGATCGCAGGGTTTCCTGTGAGTCTCGCTCTCTCCACTGCCAGTCTGACCCAGTCTTTGATCGGGATATCTTTGGCTCTGGACATTCTCCAGATGTCACCCGCTTCTACTTCATGCTTCATCAGTACATCGCCGTTCTCATTGACCACTTCTACCACACCATCTTCAGGGATCTCGAATGTTGTCGGGTGAGAACCGTACTCTTCCGCTTTCTGTGCCATAAGACCGACATTGGAAACGTTACCCATAGTAGATACATCGAACTGTCCGTTCTTGACACAGTCAGCAACCATCTCCTGATGGAACATCGCATAGGTAGAGTCAGGAATGACCGCAACACACTCATCAGCCGCCCCTGTTCTGTCCCACTGTTTACCGCCTTCTCTGACCACAACCGGCATAGAGGCATCAATAATCACATCATTTGACGCATTGAAGTTGGTAGTTCCCTTGTCAGAATCAACCATGGCAATTCTCGGAGAATCAGCATCGACCACTGCCTGGAATGCCGCTTTGATCTCAGCTTCCTTCTCGTGTCCTTTGATCTTCTTTTCAAGATCGCTCATACCAAGATTCGGGTTGACACCCAACTCTTTGAAGAGGTCGGCATACTTGGTGAATACATCTTCGAAGAACACTTCAAATGCGTGGCCGAACATGATTGGGTCGGAGATTTTCATCATCGTCGCTTTAAGGTGGATAGACCAGATAAGCCCCTTTTCTTTTGCATCTTTAATCGTCTCTCTGATGAATGATCTCAGTGCTTTAACAGACATAAATGTACCGTCAAGGATCTCACCTTCAAGCGCATCGATAGACTTGAGCTCTTTACCGTTAAGCATAATCTTCACTGTCTGAGCTTTATCCATGGTCACTGACTGCTCGTTCGCATAGAAATCGCCCTTTCCTCCCATATGTGCTACATGCGCCTTGGAGTTCTCGGCAAACGGCTTGAGTCTGTGCGGATGCTCCTGCGCATACTTTTTAACCGCTTTTGCCGCACGTCTGTCGGAGTTGCCCTCTCTGAGTACCGGGTTTACCGCTGAACCCAGACAGACAGAATATTTCTCCTGAATCTCTTTCTCTTGTGCTGTTTCCGGATTTTCAGGATAATCAGGAATGTCAAACCCCTGAGACTGAAGCTCTGCGATACAGTCTTTGAGCTGCCCGACAGATGCGGAGATGTTCGGAAGCTTGATAATGTTCGCCTCAGGCTTGACCACAAGCTCGCCCAGCTTTGCCAGTTCATCTTCTGCAAGCCCCATAGCCGCAAGCACTCTTCCTGCAAGAGAGATGTCGCTAAGCTTAACATCCACCCCTGCTGCGTTGGTGAACTTCTCTACGATTGGGAGAAGTGAGTAGGTTGCCAAAGCCGGAGCTTCATCGATTTTTGACCAAATGATAGTTGGTTTAGACATAGTCGATTCCTTTTATGTTTGAATTGTTTTGGTAGAAGGAGTTTAACACAGTTTCTGTCGCGGAAGAATTAATCAAATAGTTTTTGTCAGGTTATATATGAGAGATGTTCCTATTTTACACAAAAAAGCTTTTATGTGTTACCAAACGGAGAAGAACAGAAGAAGAGAATCGCAGTTAGGTTGTTGCCTAGCGTGAGAAAATAGCATTAAATCGTATACCATGAGCGCAAAGTGCTCCCCATGGTAACAATATGTTTACTTCTGGATCAGTTCAAATCCAAGTTCCTTGAAAGTCTCCACCACTTCTGCATCGATCTTTCTCATATATTCCATACGTTTCTCATCTTTGAAGTCCAAACCGCTGATCCAGTTGTTCACATTGGAGTAACCTACATGCAGCTCGTTCTTCCCTTTAGGAACATAGAAGTAGATGGAACACGGTGCGAACATCCCTGCTTCAGGCTTGCCTCTGTTGAAGATGGAGTTGGAGAACTCGAAGTGACAGAGCAGTGAGACCCAGTAGGCATCGTACTTGTCAAACTCAAGGTCCATATCGCCATACTCGAACTTCATATCGATGAAACCGGCAATGATGAAATTGTGCTTGGAGAAACGCCCGTCATGCTCCATTACGAAGTCCTCTACGAACTCTTCCATATCATCGGGGGCTTCAAATTTCTTGACCATTTTTGTCAACGTAACCGCAGGAAGCGGTTTGCTGCGTGGGAAAACTTTTTCCTTAACAGGCTTAAGCTCTTTTTTGATCACATTATCCAGACCGGAAACCATCTTTCTGAACGCATCTCTGCTCGCAACATCTTTCTCACCGATGATGTCCAGCATCATATCTGCATCGAGATGTCCGTACCATGTGAAATCATCATTCTTGTTATCGAGTGTCTTGTAGACCAGAAAATTGAACGGTGTGAATGCACCGAAATCTGGGTTCTTCAAAAGAAGCGGTCTAATGGCTTTCATATTGAGCACATCATAAAAGGAGATCATCTCAACCCCCTTCTCCTTGTACTTCTCATAATAAAACTTCTCAATATGGGTGTTTGCTTTCATGACATGGAAACCCGCTTCAGCGATCTTATTCTTCATGACATCAGCAATCTGCTTCTCTGCATTTCCCCCAGAGGCATAAAGTACTGCTGTGACCTTTGGTGCTTCCGCCTGTGCGATTCCAACTGCCATCAGAAAGGCAAGTACAACTTTGTTTATTTTCATTATTATTCCTTTTTATAATATTTTTGTATGAACTATTCTATCGTACAAAAATTAAAATAAAATATATCAGTCAGTTTTATTTAAAATACAGAAGTTTTTGAGGATAGCTTGATTCCGGTACGATATCCGGCTTTTTGGACTTCTGGTGTCTGGAAACATTATTGGCTATCTCTACAGACCCTTTGGCTTTGGCAATCTCCGCCATTGCATTGGCGCGTGCCACTTCAAGCTTTTTCATTGCTGAAGAGATAGAGGCATCTGCACGTTGCCTAACCTGTTCCAGATCAGCTTCGTCCGTTGCATGAAGCGCTGACAGTTCATCAGGATCGACCGCTTTAGCAATTTCGACTTTGGCGGTTGCCTCTGCCACCTCCACTGCCGAAACCGCTTTGGCGATCCTGACTGATGCACGGTTCTTTGCGATGACTACAGCAGCCTGAATATCTTTGAACTGTGGTGGGGGAGTGACCTTGCTGCGCTCTACATCGCCTGTAACCTCTACGATCACTGCCGTAGCTTTTGCCTTGGTTCTCTCCACCAGTGCAATAGCCTCTGCTATCTCTTTCATGGCATCCTGACGAAGCGCTTCAAAGGCAGTTTCGCTCATATGTTTGGTTTTGGCAGCCTCCACACGGTCCACGGCTTGTGCAATGATCTTCGCCGCTTCGATTTTCGCCAGTTCTACCAGTGCGGTCGCTTCTGCGATCTTCGCAACCGCTTCAGCTTCAGCAATCTCAACGTATGCCTGTTGGGCTTCATCACGATGTGAACGTACCGCTCTGGCCTTTTCGACACTCTCCACTGTTTGCACCAAAAGCACCGCTGCCTCGTTGCGTGCTTTTTCCACTTCGGCAAAACTCTTGAGTATCTCCTGCTGCACAGCGTCACGCGAATAGGACTCCGATGCTTCCGCCCCCATTATCATGACACCGCATATCCACAAGATACCAATTCCGGTTGTTCGTTGCATCGTCTACTCCTGTATGTTTCTCAAAAATATTTATCTGTATAATTAATAAATTATAATATCTTTTGGCTATTGTATCGGTTAGATGTACCTGTGAAAGAAGTATGATTAGAAAAAAAGGGGGAGAATAGGTAACAGTGAGAGCCTCAGCCCTCCACGACCAAAGGCTCTTCCTTGTAGACACCAAGGGCTTTCGCCTCTTCAAGGATCATTTCACTCACCTTGTATCGGCTTTCGATGATCACATCGGCAAGTTTGGACTTGATGCGCAGCTCCAGCGGCCGTTTGCCCGGATAGCGTTCGACCAGACACATTAGATCTTCTACGGTTTTACTATCGGGCATCAGATTGACTGCCAAAATAAGCGGCGGCTGTTCTGGTTCAGGGGTGTGTTTTTGCTCTTTTTTGATCTTAACCTTCTCTTTTTTGGCATCTTTGAGCGACTCGATCTTGAGGATGTTCATACGGGTAAAATCACCGTCTTTGGTGATCTTCACCTTGAACGCGATGGGTTTGGTGATGTCAAAATCCTCTTCAAGCTCTTTGAGGCGGTTCTCAAAGAGCATCAACTCGATATTGCCGTGCAGGTCCATGATGTTGGCAATGCCGAACTTGTTTCCTTTTTTGCTGATCTTCTCGGTAATGCTTTCGATCTTCCCGATAAACAGCGCCTGCGAGCCGTCGGCAAGATCGTCTATCTCGGAGCTGAGAGTATATTTGATCCCCTCAAGCGTCTCCCGGTACTTGTCCAGCGGGTGCCCGGAGACATAAAAGCCCAAAGACTCCTTCTCCATCTCCAGAATCTCCATCGGGTCGAACTCTTCCATATCTTTGATCTCAAGCTGTACTGTCGTCATCTCTTCACCCCCGCCAAAAAGCGAACCGACCGCCATTTTCTTTGCCTCTCCTGCCTTTTTGGCCGTATCGATGATCTCCTCTATCTGCGAGAGCATCGCTTTACGGCTGTATCCGAAACTGTCAAGCGCCCCCGCTTTGATGAGCGACTCTATAACCTTCTTGTTCACCTTGCTTGAGTCAATGCGGGAGACAAAGTCCGAGAAGTCCTTGAAAGGTGCCTCTTCTCGCGCAGCAAGTATGGAGTTGATCGCAATATCCCCTGCCCCTTTGATGGCACCCATACCGAACATAACGACCTCATCACCGTCGATCTCTGTCGCTTCAAACATCAATCCGGAGCGGTTGATATCCGGCGGCAGGAGTTTGATGCCCATCCGCTTGAGCTCATCGACATACTTGACCACTTTGTCGGTGTTGTTCTTCTCCAGCGTCAGGATCGCCGCCATGAACTCCGTGGGATAATAGTACTTCAGGTAGGAGGTATAGAAGGTGATCATCGCATAGGCTGCCGAGTGTGATTTGTTGAATCCGTATCCGGCAAATTTGACGATTAGGTCGAAGAGTTCTTCAGCCTTGTTCTTGTCAAACCCTTTCTTCACCGCACCCTCGGCGAACTCCCCTTTGAGCTTGTCCATCTCCTCTTTGATCTTCTTCCCCATCGCACGGCGCACAAGATCCGCCCCGCCGAGGCTGAAGCCCCCGATGGTCTGCACGATCTGCATGACCTGTTCCTGATAGACGATGACCCCATAGGTTGGTTTGAGGATCGGTTCAAGCTCGGGGAACATATAGGTGATCTCTGCCCGTCCATGCTTCCTGTCGACGAAATCATCAAGCATGCCTGACTCCATCGGGCCGGGACGGTAGAGCGCGAGCATCGCGATGATGTCCTCAAAGCCGTTTGGTTTGAGTTTTTTGGCAAGATCCTGCATCCCCGCCGATTCGATCTGGAAGAGCCCGAGGGTCTCACCGGTGGAAATATACTCGTACACCTTGGGATCTTCTATGTTCTCCTCGACGAAGTTGATGCGTTTGCCGTGGCGTTTCTCTACCAGTTGTAGCGCTTCTTCAATAACGGTGAGGGTCTTGAGCCCCAGAAAGTCGAACTTGATCAGATCGACATCCTCCACATACTTCCCGCTGTACTGGGTTGCCAGCGTATCAAGCCCGGTAGGTTTGAACAGCGGTGTCTTCTGCCAGAGTGGTTCGTTGCTTATGACCACGCCTGCCGCATGCGTACCGGCATTACGGTTAAGTCCCTCCAGCGCCAGCGCATACTCCCAGACCCGTTTTGCCTGCGGGTCTTTCTCAAGCAGCTCTTTGATCTTGGGTTCTTTCTCGTAGGAGCTTTTCAGGTCAATCCCCAGTTCATCAGGGATGAGCTTTGCCATCGCATCGGCTTTGGCGTACGGCATATCCAGCACTCTTGCTACATCACGGATAACCCCTTTTGCCAGTAGTTTACCAAAGGTGATGATCTGCGCAACGTTGACCCGCCCGTACTTCTCTACCACATAGTCAAGTATCTCCTGACGGCGCGCCTGACAGAAGTCCATATCGATATCGGGCATCGATACACGCTCAGGATTGAGGAACCGTTCGAAGAGCAGACCGTAAGGCATCGGGTCGATATCGGTAATCTCCAACGAGTACGCCACCAGCGATCCCGCTGCCGATCCCCGCCCTGGACCTACCGGTATGCCCATATCCTTGGCGGCTTTGACGAAATCCCAGACAATAAGCATATAGCCGGGGAATTTCATATTGTTGATGATGTCTATCTCCACCTGCAGACGGTCACGGTACTCCTGATGCTTTGCTTCGGGTACGATCTTCAAACGCCGTTCAAGTCCTCTGCGAGACTCTTCAATGAAGAGCGCCTTGTCGTTCTCAAGCGAATACTCCTTATCAGGCTCCGGCAGTGTCAACCCGATATTCGCCGCCCGCTCTCTGGCGAACTTAAAGTTTGGCGGTGTCGGGTTGCCCAGTTTGATCTCCAGATTACACTTGTCGGCGATCTCCTGCGTGGCTTCAAGCGCTTCGGGAATGTCCGCAAAGAGCTGTGCCATCTCTTCGGGTGACTTGACATAGAACTCATGCACCGAGTGACGTAGTCGGTTGGGGTCGTCGTAGAGTTTGTTCATCGCAATACACATAAACGCCTCATGCGCATCGGCATCTTCGGGGTTGGTATAGTGGGTATCGTTGGTTGCGACGATCTTAATGCCCGTCTCCTGACTCAGCTGGATGATCTGCTTGTCGATACGGTGCTGATCGCCGATGCCGTGACGCATCAGTTCAAGGTAGAAGTCATCGCCAAAGACCTCTTGGTACTTCAACGCCACGCGTTTTGCCTCTTCATACCCTTTGGCACCAAACTTCACATTGCGTTCAGAGAGGTTCAGATGCCAGTTGATCTCCCCCTGCAGACAGGCAGATGAGCAGATGAGCCCCTCGGCATGCTCTTTGAGCAGATCCCAGTTGATGCGCGGATAGTAGTAAAAGCCCTCGATGTAGGCTTTGGAAGAGAGGAACATCAGGTTTTTGTAGCCCGTTTCATTTTTGGCATACAGACAAAGGTGAAACCGCTGCCGCACAGACTTGTCGCCCAGCTCAGGCTGGTTATGCACATACGCCTCCATCCCGATGATAGGTTTGATACCCTCTTTGCGCATGGTATTGTAGAAGTCGATGGTCCCGAACATATTGCCGTGATCGGTCATCGCCACCGAGGTCATGCCCAGTTCCTTGACCTTCTTGGCAAGTGCCTTGATCTTGTTGGCACCGTCAAGGAGCGAGTACTCCGTATGCAGATGCAGGTGCGTAAATTGCGGTTTGGTCGGTTCTTGAGACATGCGTTTTGACCTTCAGATATGATTTGGTAATTATTATGAATATAGCAGAGGTTTGGTAAATTTAGATTGAAATTTCAAACCATTTCCAATTCGTAGGGGCGGATTCTATATCCGCCCTTTGTAATTCCATATCGACCCTTTGAAATTCCATAATATATTGATTATTCAAGGACAGAAATGGATTCTGCCCCTACGGTTTATCATATTTGGCATTCCGATTGAGGGCAGATATGGAATCTGCCCCTACGGATTGTTTAATGTGTCATTTTCCCATGTCAATGGATTGTTTTGGATATATTCGGCAATGCGTGCATAATCCGTTTCGTCCCGTATGACATGTTCATAAAAATTGCGTTGCCAGATGCGTTTTTGGAAGGGTGGGAGGGTGTTGTTTTTGACCATTTGGATATACCGCAATGTCGTATGCCGTTTAAAAGATTGAAGAATCGTGGACAACGTAGGGGCGGATTCCATATCCGCCCTTTGTTTGGATTCCATATCCGCCCCCACGGGTTTATCATATTTGGTAATTTCAATAATACCGTGAATATGATTTGGCATGATGACAAAATCATACAATACCACATGGTTAAAATCATTGGGTATGTCATACCACAATTCGTTTACCATCTTCCCTGCCACATTCAACACCATTTTTCCATCCACAATCTCACCAAACAGATGTTCTCTATTTTGCGTGGTAACGGTGATAAAATAATACCCCTCACGTGAATAATCGTAATGTTTCAAACGCAATGATTTGCGATTATATTTGTATTCGATTTCCAATCGTTCCATCACAACATCCCCTCATCCGAAAACGAGTAATACCCCTCCTTCGTCAAGATCACATGATCGAGCAGCTCTATCCCTACGAGTTTGGCGACCTCTTGGAGGCGTTCGGTGATGCGGATGTCGGCTTGGGAGGGGTAGAGGGCGCCGCTGGGGTGGTTGTGGGCGATGATGATACCGGCTGCCCTGTCGGCGATGGCATCGGCGAAGACCTCTCTGGGGTGTACCATGCTTTGGTTGAGTGTCCCTATGAAGATAGTGCGGGTGTTGATGATATGCGATGCCCCATCGAGGGTGATAGAGAGGAAATACTCCTGTTTTTTGTCTCGATAAGCGTGTAGCTCTTCATAGACATCTTTGGCATCGGTGATCCGTCTGTGGGTGCGGACAAGGTAGCGTTTGGCAAGCTCTATGGCAGCGAGTATCTGGGAGGCTTTGGCTGTGCCGAGCCCATGCACCTCCAGCAGCTTCTTCAAATCTACCCCCTCAAGCCCGCCATCAAGCAGTGCTACGATCTCTTTGGCAAGCTTGCGCACATCTTTGCCCTGCACACCAGAGCCCAGCAGCACTGCCATCAGCTCCTCATTCTTGAGCGCCTCTACCCCTTTGGCGATGAGCTTTTCTCTGGGTTTGTCACCTTTGTAGAGTTCACTGATCGTTTTCATGCACAAATCCTATTTGGCGTATCACTTTGGCTTCCGATGAAGCCACCAACTCATCCAAAGCCTTTTTCAGTTCTCGGTACTGTTTATCGTGTTTTTGATCTATCTCGAGAAGTTTTTTTGCTAAAGCATTATAGTGTCGCGTAAATTTCCGTAGCTTTTTAAAGGTGCGGATAATGGCAATATTGACCTCCACCGCTCTGGGACTTTTGAGAACACTTGCCAACATATAAACACCCTGCTCAGTAAATACATGGGGCAAAGCAGTAGAATGTTTTAATGAATTCAACCAGTCGCAATTTGCGACCAGTTCATCTTTTTCTTTTTGGGATAACTGAAACATAAAGTCTATCGGAAAGCGTTCTATGTTCCTTTTGACCTGTTCATTCAACCTTTTTGTGGTCACACCGTACAGCAGCGCCAAGTCCCTATCGAGCATCACCTGCTCACCTCTCAAATGTATGATCTTCTCACGGATCTCACTTTGAATTATTAGTTCATCCATTCTTTTCTCCCATTGAAATAATAGGGATATTTTATGTCAAATATAAGAGAGGAATAGAAAAAATGTCATATTGTCATATTCTGGCAGGATATGGCACTATCCACTCTTGCAACATTTGCAAATATGGATTCCCTTCGGTCATGTCATATTTCTTCAAAGTCGAGGGTAAAGTCATACTCGCCAAAATGCCTTTCAAGCATTGTTTCTATGGTGTGGCGGTACTGTGCGGCGTGTTTGGCATCGGGAGAGAGAAACACAAAGGCGATGTCTGCCTCTTTGGCGTATTCGCCGCTGACATCGAGCAGGGAAAGATTGAACCGTTTGAGCTTTTCTTTGACGGCATTGGTCACCGAGCGGCGGCCTTTGAGGGAGTGGATTTGGGGCAGCTCAAAATGCAGCAGACAGTTGCAGAGGATCATTTGGCACGCCACACCCACAACAGCAGCAGTGTGCCGATGCCGATATTCATCCAGCTTACCCCGCTTTTGAACATCGTCTCAAGCTGTGCGTAGAGCCAGCGCATCTGCGCGACCGGCTCGGTAATACTGTGCAGATGTGCCCACTCTGTCAGTTCTGCCTGCCACACATAGGTGACAAGCTCAGGCACGAAGAAGAAAAGTACGATCCCCAGCACACCCCAGAGCGTTCTTTTGGGCTTGATGCGTTCGACTGCCTCTTTGAGTTTGGGGTCGTTATCGATGCGTTCTTGAATATGGGCTATCTTTTCACGCATCAGCAGTAGCTAAGCAGCATCCCCTCTTTAATCTGCGAAGCCGTCTCTTTGCCCACCAGACGTTCTACGATCGCCAGCCCGAAACAGACAGCCGTTCCCGGTCCCTGCGAGGTCATCACATTGCCGTCGATGACGACTTTTTCATCTGCCACATAACCCGGATGGTCTATCTCTTCGACCGCTCCGGGGTATGCGGTATATTTCTCACCCAGAACGCCCGCTTTTTTGAGTGCGAAAGGTGCCGCACACATCGCACCGACCATCTTTTTGGCTTTGAACTCACGCAGCAGTTCCTGTACTCTGGCATTTTCCGCCAGCGCATAGGTACCGCCCCACCCTCCAGGCAATACCATCATGTCAAAATCATCGACAATGACATTGTTGATGGAGGTATCTGCCTGAATAATGATGCCGTTGGCTCCCAGCACCAGAGGCCCCTGCAGTTCATCTTCAAGGTAAGCCGTACGTACTTCAATACCCCCGCGACGCATCACATCTATCAGCGCCACAGCCTCAAGTTCTTCAAATCCTTTCGCCAATGGTAACAATACACTTGCCATTTACTTCTCCTTACTTAAAATATGGTTGACGATACGGTATCCGTGGTTGAGCGCGATCGCAATGCTTCCACCGCTTTTGAAAGCGATGTCACCGGCGATGTAGAGCCCCTCTACTTCCGTTTCATAGTTCTCATCGAAGATCGGCTCACCACTCTCATCCAATGTTATCCCGCAGGACTTTAAAAAATCTTTAGGCGTCGTACCGCCAATGGCATAGATGACACGGTCATACAGTTGGCTGCCGTCTGCAAAGTTGACCTTCACCTTGCCGTGTTCGTTCTCAAGCCCTTCGATATCGACACCCAGCTTTGGCTGTACCTTGCCCTCTTCAATATAAGAAGCGATCATCGACTGGTTGGTAGGGTTGGGGCGTGAAAGTGTCTCTCTGCGATAATTGAGTGTCGCATCATTACAACAGCTCAGCTCACAGGCATACTCCACCGCACTGTCTCCTCCTCCGACTACAAGGATCTTCTCACCGCTGCCACATTTGTCAAGATTGAAGTTGATCTGTGATTTTAGAGAAGGTGGAATCTTGTAGGAGGGTTTGTTGGGCTTGCCCATACGTCCGATGCTGACGATGACATTTTTGGCTACATCGGTACCACAGCCGGAGTGGACATGAAAAAGTCCGTCTTTTTTTTCTACCTTCTCTACGGCACAGTTGAAACGGGTATCGATCTTTTCATCATCAAGCAGCGCATCGAAATAGTCCAGCGTACTCTCTTTGGTACCGTCGGCGAATTCGACATTCCCCTCAAGCTCCACTGCCTGTCCCTGCCAATCTTTGTCGACCCGTTTCTGATCTTTGTAGAATTTTCTGATGGTATGGGAGTGGTTATCCGTCTTCTCTATCATCAATATCTTTTCCAGTCCCAGAAGTTTCGCCTCAACTGCCGAGCCGATCCCACCGGGACCTCCGCCGATGATAATCAAGTCATAGATCTGTTCCATAAAGAGTACACCCCCGTTTTGGTATCTGTCATTTTAACACAGACGGATTTACCATAAATTAACAAAGGGAAAAGATCAGTCGGGAATATACACCTTTGCATACATGCCCGGAAAAATGTTATGACCGGCTTTATCAAACTTGACACGCATTTTGATCTTGTGTGTCATCGGGTTGGCATCTGGAATGATAGCATGGATGGTACCGGTGGTCTTGTAGTGTATGGAAGGTATCTCAACAGGAATACGCATGCCCTCTTTGACCTTGCCGATGATTCCTTCTGAAAGTGATACATCAATCTCAAGGTTTTCCGTATCGACAATGACAATCGCCAGCATTCCGGGCATGATCATATCACCCACTTTGATATTCTTCTGTACAACAACTCCGTCACTGGGTGCTTTGAGCTTCAGATAGTTGAAGACAACCGCCATCTGCTTCACCTGCTCGGCAGCATGCTTGACCATGATCTTGGTAGACTCAAGCATCGCCTTGATGTTCTCTGCCTGGGTCTCCATATCATCCCAGTCGAATGCGCCAAAACCTTTTTTCTCTTTGAGACGTTCTTTTTTCTTGTTGATTGCATGGAGCCTGTCTTTCCAGTACTCCAGTGCCAACTGCGCCTGCTCAAGCATCAGGTTCGCCTGTGTCTTCATGATGTCAAACTCCGCAGACTCTATCTCATAGAGGTCATCTTCGCGCTTGACCTTGTCACCAAGCTTAACATAGACCTTTTTGACATACCCCATATAGCGGCTACCGATCATCTTCTGACCGTCGGATATAACGGTACCTGTCAAGACAATATTGCCCGCGCTCAGCAATGAAGTGAGTAAAAAGGTTACAAATAGTACTTTTTGATAACGATTCATCTACCACTTTCTCAGACGGACATGACACTGCATACACTGACCGATGATCTTGCTGTATGCCTGAAGCGCCTGAACGGCATCACCATCGGCAAAGCGCTCCTCAAGATCCTGCGCTTTCTGACGGATCTTCTTCTGGATCTTGTTGGTCATCTTCAAATTGTTGTTAAGCCACTTTTCATAAATGTCTTTGTTGTTCACCTCTTCATCGATCGGTCTGATCTTGATGATCGTATCTTTCAGTGTCTTTGTGCCGGCCTTGACGATGTCCAAGTTATTGTAAAGCAGCCCTGACTGGATATCCTGCATCGCCTGTGCCATCTTCTGCATATCGAGAATTCTATCCCCCTGTGTATAGCCCTCTGCCACCGCGACATTGCTTACCATCATACATGCACAAACTGCTGCCAATAGTTTTGATCTCATTGTCTCTCCTTATGAAAAATATAATTCAGTAATGAACATTGTATCGTATTATCTTTAATAACTCAATTGGATTTATTGTCATTAGTTATATTGATGACTAATTTTTATAAAATTTAAGTTTTGTTTTAAAGTTTTGGTGATACCATTGTGCTACCTCAAAATTAAAATATAAAGGAATAACGATGAAAAAGACACTCATTTCTTGTGTAGCAGCCGCTGCACTTATGACCAGTGCACAGGCAGACTTCAGCTTTGGAGACATGTTCAAAGATATGAAAGAAGCTGCGATCAGCATGAGCAAAGATGCCAAGGATTCTGTAGAGTCCATGAAGGACGGTGCGGTTGAAACCAGTAAAAGTGCCGAAAGAACCGTTACCAATGTCAGCCATGATGCCAAAGATACTTCCGTGAAAGTCTCAGACGATCTCAAAACGGCTCAAGTTTCTACCTCAAAAGATGTCAGGGATGCAACAGTTGAAGTGGCAGAGGACACCAAAGACTCCATCACCAACACGACTAAAGATCTCAAAGACTCTACAACTATCGCATCCAAAGATATGAAAGACTCTGCGATCTCTGTCTCCAAAGACATCAATGATGCGACCAAAACCGTTTCCAACGACTCAAGAGACTCTGTCAAAACCGTCTCTAATGACAGCAGAGATTCTGTCAAGACCGTTTCCAATGACTCCAGAGATTCTGTCAGTACGGTTTCAAATGATACTCGTGACTCTGTGAAGACGGTTTCAAATGATACAAGAGACTCAGTCAAAGATGTCTCCGACAATGTCAACGACTCTACCAAAACGATCTCTAACGATACAAGAGATTCCGTCAAAGAGGTTTCAAACGATCTCGATGAAACATCAAGAACGATTTCCAACGATACAAGAGATTCTGTGAAAAAAGTTTCTGACAATGCCAACGACTCCACCAAGACAGTTTCCAAAGAGACAAGAAAGTCTGTCAAAGAAGCAACAGACGACAAATAAGAGAGGATTTCTCTCCTCTTAATGCTACCAAGTCTCTTTTGGTAGCATTTTCACTTTAACTTATTAAAATATATCACTTTAATTCATTTTTTAAATAATAATATGTTATTCTATTATATATTGTTACATGACACTATGTGGCGATCCAACTCCACCTTAAAGGATACCTATGCTCACTCGCTTGAAGATATTGACCATTCTGTGTCTCAGTGCACTGCTCTCCTCACTCCATGCCGCAGTGCCCTCACTTGAAACAACCCAAGACCCGACAAAAGCACTGGCTGTTTTTTGGACTTTAGAGGGAGATATACAGCAGAAGTACAACAAAATCGTCGAAAAAAAACTCAAAGAGATCGGATTCAATCTTACAGACCCGCACAAGAGGGTCAATGACCAGTACAAGACCAAATACGGCAGTACCGTTCTTGATGTACTGAGCTTTCTGCCGGTCGTGAACGATGATGTTGTCATGCCCCTGTTCAACATTGACCCCAGACTTGCGGGATTCTCTCCGTTCAATATGCTTATCTACAAAGAGCTCAGTGACAAGAATTCCCATGTAGGGCACCTGATGCCACATGCGATGCTCGACATACTTGGTATTACAGATGAAGAGGTGCGCAAGAAATTCATCACCTCCTTCACTGCACTAGATGCACTGTTGGACAAAGAGTTCGGAAGCGACAAAAAAAGCTACATCGCCTACCACAATGCCACCAAACAGCGTATGATCAATTTTGAATACACTTTTGAAAGAGATGAAGACTTCGATATAGATGATTTTCTCGATGAGTTCCAGAACAAGTTCGAACTGGCATTCATAGACAAACACTACCTTATTGCCGGATTCCACAATTTTCTGGAGACAGACAATGGAGAGGATATGCTTGAAGATTTCGATGCGTACTGGACCTACTCCCTGTGCCATTTGACCTACTCCTACAATATCTTCGATACAAAAGGAGCACGACCCGATGCCGGGCTGTATGCCCCCTGTACGATGTACGTCTATATCAAAAAAGATTCGAACAAGATGGTCATCGGTATGCCGAGCCTTGCCAACGTCAAGAATACACTCAATATCACTGATCCCAAACGCGTCGGCTGGATGAACAAACTTGACAAAGAGATCCCTCAGATCCTGACTGCCATGGGTATGCAGGCCGTAGAAAATGTCAATCCGTTCAAGCAAAGCCCAAAACCGATTGAGATAGATATGACACCTACTGGTCCCGTACCCGGTACGATCGACGGCAAAGCCACACTACCTAAAGCGGCGCCAGTTCCGGTCAAAGAAGAATCCACTAAGCCGGCAAAAGCCAAGCCGGTACCGGAGGAAAGCAAAGAGCAGACCATCGAGAATGGTGGGGACACCATCCACATCATCATTCCACAACCACCGAAAGTACCGACACCTGTCAAGGTAAGCACCGAGAATGCCGGTGGTCTCGATTCACGTTCGATTAAATTCTCCAAGCGCGTCCCTCCGGGATACATCCCACCTGAAAAGCGAGTAGCTACCCAGAAACATGTCAATACAACTACCAAGATAGGAGAGGTTGACAAGGGACGTATTTCGACCTATCTCAGAGCACCGCTTATGGATGTAACTGAAGCTAAAAAACTACTGGAAAAAGCAGGCTTTAAAATCCTTGCCGTCACTCCTCTGGATAAGAAGAAAGAACTCACTACAATTGTCTTTACTGATGATGCACTTGAAAAGTTCGCCGTTGAGAACGGTTCGGAATTCCTTGCCAACCTGCGCCTTTTGGTCGATAAAAAAGATAATCATATCAGTATCACCAATCCTCTTTATATGGCGAAAGCGTTCATCCAAAAAGAGTATGACGAGAGTCTCCCCAAAGCGGAGCTCAAAAAGATCACTGACCATTTCAAAGGACTGATCAACTCCAAGGACAAGCTCAAATATCAGTTGCTCCCCAACTACCAGTTCATGAACGGAATGCCTAAATACAAGGACATGGTCGAAGTCGCCATGGGTGATGACCTCATAGAGAACATACAGGGCAAAAAACAGGTGGTTTTCCAGCAGAAACTGCCAAACGGTGCCGTACTCTTTGGTATGAAGTTCAGAAAACGCACCCAGAAATTCCCTTTCCGCATAGGTACGAACAATGCCGCACTGCTGCCCTACCCGGTACTTGTCAAGGACCAAAAAGCCTATATCATGGATCCGAAGTACTATATCTCGGTGATGTATCCCCTGCTGAAGATGTCCGAGTTCATGACCATTGCGACAGTGCCGGATGCTATTTTGAAAGAGACACAGAGAGTGTTTAGAAAGAAGAAGTAAGAAAGCGTTTAAAAGTAAAAGGAGAAAAGCCTATTTGGCTTTTTCCAGATACTCTCCCTCAACCGTATTGACCTTCACTTTATCCCCTTCAAGTACATGGAAAGGTACCTGAATGACTGCACCGCTGTTCAGTGTTGCAGGCTTCTTCCCGCCTTGTGAGTCCCCCTTGAAGTTAGGCGGTGTCTCAACAATTTCATAGACGTATGTATTAGGCACTTCGACTGTGATCGCTTCGCCGTTATGGAACAAAATATCCGTCTCCATCCCGTCTACAAGAAAATCGATCACATCTTTTCCCACTTGATCATGTGTCAGACCAATCTGATCAAATGTTGTGGTATCCATAAACTGCAGCATCTCGCCGTCATCATAAAGATACTGCATCGTCTTCTGCTCAAGCTCAGGTACTTCGAACTTGTCACCCGCGTGAACAGTTTTTTCTATTACTTTTCCAGACTTGAGGTTCTTGATCTTGATACGCACAAATGCCGCACCTTTTCCCGGTTTGACGTGCTGGAACTCCGTTACTTTGTACGGATTCCCGTCGATCTCCAGTCTTACACCTTTTTTGATGTCACCCATGCCGATTGTTGCCATAGTATATCCTTGAAAATAAATTGGGTGATTATAGCGAAAAATGCGTAAAAGAATGAAAGTGGGTAGTGGGTAGTGGGTAGTGGGTAGTGGGTAGTGGGTAGTGGGTAGTGGGTAGTGGGTAGTGGGTAGTGGGTAGTGGGTAGTGGGTAGTGGGTAGTGGGTAGTGGGTAGTGGGTAGTGGGTAGTGGGTAG
>JAJRRK010000089.1 GCA_024279555.1 Campylobacterales bacterium | reverse complement strand
ATTAGATGGGGGACTCTTTTCCCCTATAAAAATGTTACTGAAAATTCATCGTGGTATTGGCATTGAAATGAAGAAGAAATTGATCTTAGATTATTTGGAAAAACAGGCAAAATAGCAACCCGATTTCCCGCTTTAACTCTAAAAAAATAACTCTAAATTTATCACTCAACCAATAAGTAATAGGACTTCCAGGAATCTTCTCAAAATCCTCCTGTCTGGCGGTGTATCGGTTCTCGGGCTTGAAAAACCCCTGCTCTTTTGCTTCGCTGGTGTTGTAGTCGGTTAGTCGGATGTAGGTTGGCATTTTAGTTATCCTCTAATTTTGTTGTTACCAGGTCAATTATTGCCTGAAATTCACTTTTATAGTTTTTTGAAACATATCTCAATATATCTCGTTTTATGCCTTCTTCGTCTTTTGACAAAAAATCTGATATCAAATAAAATAACGCATGATGATCATCAGATATGTTAAGTTCATTTTTTATAAAATGTTCAAAATCATCCGAATCATCAATATCTTTAATAAAGTCATCTGATCTTCTCATTTTATCCAAAATGTATATTTCAGGTGGCTTACTTGATGGCAATGTACAAAAATATTCGGGGGAAACCGTATCGCACTCATCGCCAGACAAGAGCATATATTTTTTACACCAATCCCGTATTTCAGAACCAGTCAGATCTCCATCACCTATTCCAATAGCCGACCCTAATCCAATATTGATATAATGTGCAGAAGTCATCCTTATTACATTTTCTTTGCTACCCACATCTATAATAGTAACTCGTTTTGTCGTAGAGGCATTAAACAGGTTTTCAACTAATTGTTTTGCTATTTCATCTTCTACATAGATTGTCAGATCATTATGGTGAGTACCTGTTAATTCTATAAATGCCAGACTGTTGCTTGGAGCATAAATTGCCTCTAATCTGCCAGAGGGTTTTTTCAACAAAATTTTTGCATCTGGGGGTAAAACATCAAAAACAAAGGGAGAATGCGTCGTAAAGATTAACTGCAATCTTTGATCTAATACGATTTTCATTAAAGTTTTAATGAGTTCTTTTTGCGCACGGGGGTGTAAACCAAGCTCAATTTCCTCTATGAGGATCAAGCTTCCCTCTGGTAGATTCGAAATGCGACTAATCAATGCGATAGCAACCTCTTCTCCCGCGCCCATATTAAAGCTGGAATATTTTAATCCACTATTGTCTTCTATGCGACTTAATTTAAAATTCTGAATACTACTACAGCTATCTTCGGTAATATCTGCCAACTTTTTTCCTGTAATTTTTCCAACAGCCTGTTTTTCGGAATCATTCAAAGGGTTACTGGTTAAAATTGTGTAATTTCCAGAAAATGTATTTCTAAAGGTTGCAAACTCATGTGCCGGCAAAACTCTTGAAATACCTAAAAAATCCACATATCTGTCTGGACGTCGCTCATAATTTGTCCATCTTGTATTTTTTTTAACACTAAATTCTGTTCTTGTCTGACCCGGTTTTTCATATAAAAACTTTATTTCTGCGCCCAAGCCTTTATTTTCTCCTCTTGAGATAACAAAAAAATCTGTAAATCTATAATTTGGATTTTGTTTTTTGGCATTAGAAAACCTATATGGATGAAAGTTTGTATCTGTATTGTGGAAAAGGCATGCTGCAACTTGGAGTATAGTAGTTTTTCCAATACCATTTGCCCCTGCTATGGCTGTAATTGGATATCTGAATTCAATGGAGAATTCCTTTACTCCACGCATTCCAACTTCATTAAACTCTATACTTGTTAGTTTTTGGTAATCTCCTCGTCTTCCTTGCCACAATTTGCTTAATTCTTTTTTATAGTCCATTTTCATTTCCCATCAGTAGTATATAAATCTTTTCTGCTTCTTTTTTATCACAGCTTTTGTACTCAGTAAGATGGATGTAGGTTGGCATATTAATACTCCAAAACTTTTTTCATTTCTTCTATCTCTTTTTCAATTTTCTTAAAAAAGCTATCTATGACATCTTTGTATTTACTATAAAAAGAATCTCTTACTTTAGCCCATTCTGCATCAAGTTCATCTGGGGAACCATAAGCGCCTACATCCAGAATAAATTCAAACTCTTTCGTATGCTCCTTATATAAATCATAAAGTTTCTCATACTCTTTCATTAGCCCATTCGATATCAAGAAGTGATTATCTTGAATTTCTTTGAATACTTCTTTTAATGTGGAAATGCTCACATCTTCTACAGTCAATGCCTCCATTGTATGCCTACCATATTCATCTTCACTCTCGAAATACATTCCTACATTATGCAATTGTTTTTTAAACTTGTTAACTGAGCTGTAGAGCCGCTCATAGACTTGAATTTTCTTTTCAAACAGCTTTTGGTATGTTTCTTTTGTAATCTGATATTTTTTTTCTAAAGCTAACTGTTCCTGTTTTAGCTCCAATTCTTTTTCGCGAATGACTGAATCTCGTTTTTTGGAATAAATTGTTACAATTACACCAAATAATCCTGTCAGTCCACCCATAAAAGCTATAATCTCTTTGCTGTGCTCAAATATTGTATCCATCACCCCAACCTCCCCAACATCTCCAGACTCCCCCTCTCCATCTTGCTAAACGCAAACCACTTCTCGTCCAAGTCCTTCAAACTCGCCCCGATGTGGTAAACATCGTTCTCATCGAGTATCATGAACCTGTCGTGAGCATCTTTGAAAGGCTTGACGGTGATGGGTCGGTACTGGGCGTTATACTTGTCAAGGTCGAGTTTGAGCTGTTTGGAGATGCTGTGAGTGTAGATACTCACCTCAATGGCGACATCGCTTTTGAGTACGGCACTGAGCATCGAAACGCCCTGTTCGGTAAAGGTATAAGGAAGCGAGCTTGAATGCTTCCATGTCTTGAACCGGTCACAATTTGTGACCAGTTCATTTTTCTCCTCTAAAGTCAACTGAAATCGGAAACTTTCCGGAAAGCGCTTGATGTTCCGTTTAACCGCCTGATTGAGCACTTTGGTCTCTACCTGGTAAAGCTCCGCCAAATCCCTATCTATCATCACCTGCACCCCTCGGATGGTGAAGATTTTGTTTTGGATATCCGATTCGTTGATGATCATCTCATTCATACCCCATCCTTTTGCAGCACAAACGCCAAAGTCATTTCACGCTCTCCCAATGCCCGGACTTTTGGCTGCCCACTCTTCGGATGCGCCCCGCTTCTTTGAGCTTCGCTATATCTCTCTTGATTGTCTTGGAGCTCACCGCACACGCAAGCGCGATCTGTTCAATGGTGATCTCTCTATTTGCTTCGATGAGCGCAACAATTTTATCCAATCTTTTTAAAGGGACATTTTTGGGGACAGTTAAAGGGACATCGTCGCTTTCATCGAGTACCTTTTGACATGTGAGCATAATGGCTTCGAGCATAAACTCTATGAACGGAGTACTTTCGCCTATGCTCCCCGACTCTTCCAGAGCCTGGTAGTACCGCTCCTGTGAATCTTTGACAACGCTCTCTACGGGGATACTCGAGAAGATTTTTTTCCATTGGTAGAGTATGAGACTCTGCCACAGTCTGCCTATGCGACCGTTTCCGTCTATGAACGGGTGAATGAACTCGAACTCGTAATGAAAGACGGAGCTTTTGATGAGAGGGTGTACCTCTGTCGTTTGGAGCCACCCGAAAAGGTTCTGCATCAGGGTCGGAACTTGTCCTGCCGGAGGTGCGATGTGCACCACACCTTCACTCCCTCCCACACCGACATCTTTCACTCTGTAAGTACCCGCCTTGGTCAAGATATCTTGCATCAGGTACTTGTGAGCCAGGAGAAGGTCGTCCATATTTTTGTAGTCGAGCTCACCCAGCGCGTCATAGACCCTGATGGCTCCTTGCACTTCTGCGATCTCCCGAGTCGAGCCAAGCACTCTTTTGCCTTCGAGTATGGCTGTGACCTTTTCGATGCCAAGTGTGTTGCCCTCTATCTCGAGTGTTCCGGTAATGGTCTTGATCTTGTTGACTTTTCGCAAAGTCGGGGAGATGACCCCTGGTTCGAGCAGTTCCAACTTTGTGACATACTCGGTTATCTCACTCACCAAATCCAGCATCTTTGGCGTGATGGTAAACGGAGGGGTATATGGACTCACGCTACTCCATCCTTCTGCAATACAAACGCCACAGACTGCACAACTTCACCGCCTATCTCTTCAAAGGCTCTGGGTCCCAGATGCACCAGTGTGTCGATGTAGTGTTGTTTGATAATCTTCTTCCTTAGCTTCTCATAGGAACTGAGAAACATCCACGAGTGTTGATTGATCATCCCCATAAATCCATATTTCTCGGTAAATGTGAGACAACGCTCCATAAAACAGGCAAACAGATCGCTTTTGCTGTCTGGGTAGTGCTTTTTGACAAAAGTGCTGAGTGTTTTGTTCATCCCTTTGCTGCCCATGTAGGGCGGGTTGGTGACAGTGACAGTGTACTCTTTTTGGAGGTAGTGCATGAGCCTGACAATCTGCAGCACCTCCCGGTGTGTTTCTTGGAGGAAGAGGTTCGAGCCCAGATCTTTTTGTTCCAGGCTCTGCAGTATGTCATCCACATTAGCTACCGTAGGGACGATGAGCGACCCGAAAGTTTTGGCATCTCTAAAGAGCTCCAGATTTTCTATGAGTTCTGCGGTGATGAGACTGCTGCCCATCTCCTGCGCATACTCTCTCAGGTCCTCTTCAGACACGGTGAGGTTTTGCATAGCCAAAACATTGGGGGTGAGTTTGAGTCGTCTTAGAAATCTGGGGTAGTAGTGCATCGCGCGCATCGCCAGTGCGTAGTTCGCCAGCGCCGCAGCGCGGTCGTCTATCTCCAGACCAAAAAGATTTTTGGTCAAGATGTGCTCTACCGCGTCACGGGTATCGTACATACGCTCCTCGTAGATCTTCATCAACAGATCAAACGCATACACCAGCGTATGCCCGCTGCCAGCACAAGGATCGATAAAAGTCAACTCCTCAGGAGACCTGACCACAGGGTAGTCTTCGAGTTCATCGTCTGTCTCGATGTAGTACGGCATATGCTCTTTGAGCGTGGAGTCGGGGTTGTTGAGCATCCAGACTTTGCCCAAAGTATTTTCGACCATATAGCGCACGATCCAGTGCGGGGTAAAAAGCTGTGTCGCTGCAGGAATGTTCGCCTCGGTGATCTTTTGGTTCTTTTTGAGTTTGGCAAAGACATCGTCTTTTTTCTCGGAGATATAAAACTGATAGAGCCAGCCGATGATCTGCACATCTTTCCAGTCCTCCTCATCGACTCCCTCGACGATCATGCGGGTGATGGAGTGCTCGGAGAGCAGCCCTTCGGGCATCAGCAGCTCCGTGTAGTCATCGATCTGCTCGAACATATAAGGCATCGAGGTATGAAGCTGATTGAACAGGCTCACCAGCAATAGTTTGTACGCCTCCTCCAGGCGGTTTTCGCTCAAATACGCAAGAAGACGCTCATGGTCTATCTCCATACCCTGATCGAGCGTGCCGCTTTGTGCCTCGCTCAGAATGTCGGGCAGCGTATATCCTCCCGAACTGCTTAGCGGTCTGGTTTTGAGGTAGCCGTTGACCTCCATAAAGCGTAGCGCGATAAAACGGTTGAACCAAGTGTAGGCGATCTCTTCGAGCGTCTCATCAAACGAGGTGGCGTGAATGCGGGCTTTGAGCTCCTCGATTTGCGGTGCTTTTGCGCGTACCTCTACACTGTCGATCTCCTCTATCTTTTCACCGATGAAGTCAATGCCGTAGCGAAGCGCCTGTGCTGCTATCTGTTCTCTGAGACGGTTTCTAGCCTGTGGTGCAAAGCTTTTGAGTTTGGTTTTATTCATGCTCTCTCCTACAGTGAGACTTTTTTGTGTGCGTGAATGATGTCGAGCAACTCTTTTTCGAGCGTGTCGAGATAGGCTTTGACATCCGCTTCACTCTCAAGGTATTGACCTCTAAATTTGTGCTGTACGCGATCTATTTTGACTGTCGGCTTTGGCTTCTCCTCGACGATCTCACCACGCTCTACCTGTGCTTCGTAGATGAGTTCGTCTGCCAAGTCCCGCTGCTCTACATAACGCTCATTCACTTGTGAGAGCATCTGCTTAAGTGAGTCGATGAGTCTGGTATGTGCCGCTTTTTCTTTCAGATCAAGCAGCGGTTTTTGCACCTCATGCTTCTGATCTGGGGTAAGATGGCTTTGGAACATTTTATCTTCTTGGAAGAATCCAATGTAACGATCTACCTCTTCGGCTACACGCTTCCGTTCTGCCTCGAGCATCTGCTCCAGTGCCGCCTTGACATGCAAAAAGGCTTCGTTGGCTTTTTGTGCCATACCGCTACGGTAAGGCTGTGGGTCATGAATTAAACCATTAAGTATCTCTATCTCTTCTTGGGCATCGATATATGAAAGATTGGCACCTTCTGTCACATAAAAATGTTTGATCTCGTCAAATACCTTGACCTGCCCGCCGGCATTCATAAACTGCTTGATCTTGGAGATGTAGTCTTCATACATATCCTCCAGATCATCCTGCTCCGCCTGAATCTGTTCGTACAGATCGCTCTGTCCCAGTTTTGCAACCCTCTCAAAACGCTCGATAGGCTCTTTGAGCACCTCGACAAACGGATACTCCTCTCTCTTGGCGTAGTAGCCTTTCATCTGCTCTACCAATCCCGTCATCGCCTCTTTGAATGTAGCGTAAACCTCTTTGGGGTCGGAAGCCGAAAGCGGCTGAGAGAAGAGTTCGCTATAGATCTCTTTGAGCGCTTTGATCGCTGCTGTCGGCGGAGTATAGGCTTGAATAATCACCAGATTGGCATGGGCATGGGTATTGCCCAGGTTTTCACTTAGCTCTTTAAGTTCCAAAATATTGCCGTGTAGTTTGACATCTATGTGCCCCTTGCGCCATAAGCTTGCTACCAGTGCGATGACAGCCCACCTGCTCCAGCCGTAAGGGAAGGTGCCGTAGTCATCGATGAGTGTCTTTAGGGTGATGATGTCGTTTTTCTGTTTTGCCAACGCGATGGTATTGACGATCATCCGCTCTGCTTCAGTCAAGTTGTCTTTGCTTCCCGTCGTCAAATCGTCCGCAGCATTGAGAATGGCAGCGATGTCACTCTCTTTGTACTGTTCCCGCAAGATCTTGCGCTGTGGATAAAACTCGGTGATCGCTTCGTTAAAAGCATTTGTAATGCGGGCGCGCGGGTCAACCCCTTTGGGTTCGAGTACTCTGCCATTAGCGATAAAGGCAGCTTCTTGCACCAGCTTTTCGATGCGTTTGGTAATGTTCGCTTTACGACTGTTATTTTCCTGCTGCTGCTCATTGAGAATACGCTTATAGCTCTCTGATCGTGATGTATCTGAAGAGTATTGCTTGTAATATTTGAGTGTTTGCAGATAGAGGCGGATCTCCTTTTTGAGGATAGCATCATCGGGCAGTTTCACCAGAAGATCCCGTGAGCCCATTGATTTACTGACGAGCCCTTCCATCTGCTGCGTATGATAATATGGGGTAATGAAGTTGATCCCCACTTCGTATTCTCTGGAAGATTTGATGTCATCATCCAGTTTTCGGGTAAACGGATAATCCTGCTTGTACTCGGGATGGGTGATCTTGGTTAAAGCGCCCAATATGCCGTCATAGACTACCGAAGCAAAATGATCATTGATCGCATAGTTGTCAACAGCGATATTTTTGATCTCTTCGATAATATCTTTCTCTTCATTGGTCAGATAAAAATAGAGTTCTCCGTTACGCTGGATAAAGGTCTGATTTTCCAGCTTGTTGAGTGACTCCTGTACCCATTTTTCGAGTGCCAGCTTGTCTTCATCGAGCTTGGAGATCATCAGGATGGCGATATTGGCTCTGTTGGGCTTGAAGCTTTCGATGTAACGCACCAAAAAGAGTACCTTGAGTACTTTTTTGTCAAATGCATCCAGCAGGGGATTGTTTTCGGCGAGTTGAATAGCGTTGATCACCTCTGTTTTGAGAATGGATTGCAGTGATTTGTAGAAGTTGCTAAAATCGGAGAGTATTCCGACCTCTTCGTCCTTGATCATTTTGGCGGTATTTTGAAAGAGTTCAAGCATGGAGCGCTCACCCACGCTCTGCGCCCGTCCCAGCATAGCATTGTGACGGGAGAGCTCCAGCAACGAAGTACCAAGCAGATCGAACTGATAGGGAACAAACGGATAGTTGCTCTCAAAGTCCTCTTCGGTCTGTATCTGCTGGTACTGCATCCCCTCGGTAAAATAAAAGAGTGATTTCAAACTGGCCTGCTGTTCATAATAGTGCTTTCGTAGCTCTACTGCACCTTTTTCGTTTTTGGAGAGGATACGCTTTTTGATGACTTCGTCCGCATTGGCGGAGGTAAGATTGAGTTTGGTCTTGAATCGTCCCATAATCCTGGCAAAGTCATGCTGCTGTTGAGCATTGATATCGCCCATGATCGACTCGATATCCTGTTGAGATGTCACAAAAACCCAGGCTCTGGAATGGCACTTTTCAGAGAGTGACTCCACGATCGTCTGAAGGTTGAGCATCTTGTTGACATCTTCGGCAATGAACTGACCGATCTCATCGACAAGGAAAATCAGACGGAAGTTATCATCGTGACTCTCGATATAGGCTTTCACCTCCTCGGCAAACTTACTGGGGTCAAGCGTATACTCCTCCTGAAACTCTTTGAGTTTGACCAGTGCCTCCTCTTCGGAGATAGACAATACGTTAGAAAGAACCTGAGCGAACTCCTTGCGGCGGATGAGTACCTGATGGCGTTTTTTCTCCCAGGTATCTCCTGTCATTTCAAGGTACTTGGTTTTGAAAGTATCGTAGAGCCCCTCTTCATCCAGAAACTTTTCAAACTCTGCGATATATGCTTTTTCGCCATAGTAGCCGCGCATATCGTCAAAAACTCTTTGAAATACTGCCAGAACGCTGGTCGCATTGTTGTTGTGCATGACATTGGCTTGCTGATCGATATTGAAGAGGATAGTCTGTGTGGGTACACTGAGAGATTTTTTTGCATTGGCCTGCAAAAAGGTGTCGCACGACTTGAGTTTGTCCAGAAAGATCTCTTTATATTTTCCTTCGTTACCCATTACGACAGAAAGGATTTTGAGAAGATGCGACTTACCGGAGCCAAAAAAGCCACTGATCCAGACCCCAATATCTTTGGTGGGGCGGTCTATACTCGCTGCATAAACATCGAAGAAGGTTTCAAGCTTGTCCTCTATCTCATTGGTGATGACATACTCGTTTACTTCATCGTCAATATGCGTTAAATCACTCGCTTTTATGACCCCATCTATGGTTCGATTGATATCTTTTTCGAATATCTCTTCAATAATCATATGCTCTTCCTCATTTTATTTCTGTCAAGCCAGATTATAGGCTCTGTAGTAATTTGTTTTGAACAACTCTCTACCATTACCATCATGCAGACCAAATAGTTTGAATGAATTACCATCATAGATACCAGGATAGAAAAAAACAATCGGCTTACCCTCTGTTTTATCATGCATATTACTGATGAGCGGATGGATCTTCTTGAAGGGGTAGATCTTGCCTACTCCCTCAATAAACACCACGTCCGGATTGTTCTGTTGAATTTTTTGTTGGATGAATGCTGTAAAAATAGTGTCATTGACAGCAGAATCGAAAGCATCCAAAAAATAGGCTGGGTCTTCCTCTTTTTCCAAATCAAAGATAGGTTCCAAAAGCCCCTGATCTTTCAATAGGTCAATACAAAGATTGAACAGATCCAGATGAAGCACCGAAATATTTACTTCAGCCAAACGCCTAGAGACCATACTGACCTGCATAGAGACACTCCTCTCCTCTTTAGGAGGATAGGGAATGATATAGAATGGTATTTCATTCCCAATATTGTCAGAATGCAGAAAATCTTTCTCCTGACATTTTATAAAAAGTCTCTCAAACGTGTCTTGCCTCATAGTGTTCCTTTGATGTTACCAATGTCACTTTCACTTTGCAAGAGTGCCCTCAAATAACTTTCATCACTCTCGCCAAGGATCATTTTCGCAAGTATTTCATCGATATATGGCTTCATGATGATCTTCTCTTTCGTAGAGGAAAGAATATCGGCATCTGCGAGTATGCGAAGCATAACCTGTTTGAGTTTTTGTTTTGTTTTTTCCGATTTCTCTTCAAGAGAGGGGTGCAATTCTTCCTCTCTTCTGAAAAAAGCATTGATCTCATAAGGCTGCAAATGGGTATCGAGCATAGCGACTTTTTCGGCAAGCACTTGCAGGCAAAATGCTTTTATGATCGGATATGTCCTTAAGATTGCATACAGCAAAATGATCTTGGCTTCATCATGCGGGGCAAAGGCAAATCGTTCAAGCATTTCAGGAGTCAGCATCTGCAAACGTAAAGCGATTTCTCTACCCTCTCTCTTGATGCTGCTTTTACTGCGCGTCTCGCTACCCGCATCCAATAGCCTGTCAACTACTTCTGTGTACGAGCCAAGCTCCAGACATAATTTGGCAAACTCTACGCTTTCAAATAGTAAAAAAGAGGCACCCGTAAAAGATAAACGATAGTCATTTTCCATATGCGATAACTTCCTTGTCTCTTTGAAGAAGATTATACCTACAAAAAGCTTTTTTTGACCAATCTGTTTCTCTCTCTGGCACTCTGCCGAAGAGTGGGGTTCGGGGCAACGCCCTGAGGTAGCATTTAGCGTAGCGATGTAGGATGGAGAAAAAAGCTCTCCTCAATATGTACCCAAATACAAGCTTGGGGTACCCTGAAGCTTGCTTCATGGTAGCGTAAGCGCTTTGGGTAAAGTATTGAGAGGCTTATTTCGGAAGACATACCATCAGCCTTGAGCCAATCTTCTCTCTTGACAATGGTCTCCTGAGCAGATAGCGGGAAGAATGAAGATAGAGCTAAAACAGAAGATATCTCATGAAACCATCTACCAGTTCATCTATAGAGGCGGTAGGCTCTATAAGCATCTACGACACAAGAACAAGAAATATCATAACCGTAGCCATTTCTATCAAAAGCGTGGGATCATCAAAGACAGAAAAATGATCGGTACCCGCCCTACGATCGTAGAGAAGAAACGACGT
>JAJRRK010000088.1 GCA_024279555.1 Campylobacterales bacterium | reverse complement strand
CATTAGATGGGGGACTCTTTTCCCCTATAAAAATGTTACTGAAAATTCATCGTGGTATTGGCATTGAAATGAAGAAGAAATTGATCTTAGATTATTTGGAAAAACAGGCAAAATAGCAACCCGATTTCCCGCTTTAACTCCTCTTTTAAAACAAATACGTTTGTTTTGCCAGACTATTTTTATGAATGGAGATACGCATGAAAGTGATCATCGACCTTATTGAAGATGTCAGAGAGTCCATTGCCAATGCTGAGGATTATCAGATGACTGCCGGGTTACTCAAAGAAGATCCGGAAGATGCCTCAAAACTCCATTTCGCAGGGGAAGCACTGGTAAACCGCTTTGTGCTTGACAGCGAGAGAAAGAAGCTGCATTTGATCATAGACGGGTCAGATACTACACTCTCCATTGGGGAACTGATACCGTCACTGCTGATCATGGATATGGATGCAATGATGTACGAAGTGGCACTGGATATCCAGGGCAAATATAAAGATGTGGAAGTGGTAGGGTTTGGAAAGAACGATGAAGAGAAGCGATATGTCCTCTTCATCAAGCCCTGATAGGGATCAGGCGTATACACTCTCTTTGCCGAACTCTTTGGCGAGCAGGGCGTAGAAGAGTGCCCTGTATTTGTTGCGGTTGGATGTTCCCATCGCTTCACACACTTTTTTAATCGCAGTATCGAGTGCGTCTGAATCCTCAAGACCAAGCTTTTTGATCAGGAAATTCTTTTTGACCGTCTCAAGTTCGCTGCTGTCTGAGCAGGAGACTGTTTCGGCATCTTTGTTGTGAATGGAAGGTCCAAGCCCCTTGGTCACCTTGGCAATGAACGCATCATCCAGACCAAGTCCCAAGTCTTTCGCTGCTTTGGTATACTGCTCTATTTTCTCATCAAGTTTACTCATTCTTCTTCCTTTGTGTCAATTTTTAACTCTTTATTATAGCCGTAAAAGTATTTCAGGTCAAATCACGCGGTGCCTGTTCAAGAAGAACCCAGTTCATACTGATACGCTCTTTTTCGCAGAAACGGGCGATCGCCTCATAGGGGATCTTGTTGCGTCGATTGATGACCGCGAAGTATTGCGGGTTGAGTCCGAGGGCAGCGGCAACGTCCATATCGCGCACTTTTGACTGCTGTTGTCGCTGCCGAATGACGGATTTGAGTCGTGTGATCACGTCTGGGAAGGGTATCATGCCTCTCCTTTGAAATGGAATAGGCAATGATAGCGCAGATAGAAAAAGAGGGCTTAAAAAATGTCAAATTGACATGGATCAGAACTTTTCGGAGTCGATCTCGATGACGGTATGGACATTTCCTCTGGGGTTGAAGTCTGCGATAAGCTTCATGGATCGGGGTTTGAGTTTTTCATAGAGTGTGTCGAAGATCTCATTTGCTGAGTTCTCATGGGAGATGTAGCGGAACATGAATGAGTTGATGTAGAGTTTGAGTGCCTTGAGTTCGATGACAGTCTTGTCCGGTACATAGCTCAGACGCAGCGTTGCAAAGTCCGGGTAACCCGAGCGGGGACACAGACACATGAATTCAGGCAGTTCAATATTGATGGTGTAATTTTTTTCATGGTCGTTGGGCCAGAAATTCTCTTTGGCATTGATGTTAAATTCGCGTATCTCTTTTTCACCGTATTTCATTGTTTGTATCCTTTTATTGATTGTATCTGTCGATCAGTTGGCGTTCATTGAGTGGTTTACCGATACCAAAGCCCTGAAGGTAGTCTATCCCCATGGCGACAAGCCTCTTCTTCTGTTCGGGTTTGTCAACCCATTTGGCTACAGTCGTGATATGGAGTTCCTTCGCCATCTGTACCAGGGAGTTTAGCATCGCATGTGTGGTGGTGTCATCAAGTTTGGTCACATAGTCACGGTCGAACTGGACAATATCGAAATGGAAGTGTTTCATGTACTCCATAGAGGCGTTGGAGGAGCCGAAATTGTCAATGGCGATGCGTATACCATGTGCTCTGAACCGATCGAGGGTTTTGAGATATCCGCTGAGATTGTGGTGTGTTTTGCGCTCATAAAGTTCGATAATAAGGCGTTTAGGGTCGATACCGCTGGCAGAGAGCGCGTTGAAGAACTCTTTTTGGAAAGTTTCATCGCGTAATGAGAATGGTGAGAGATTGAAAGAGAGGGAGATCTGTTCGTCAATTAGCGGCAACAGAGAGAGGACATGGGTGTAGAGTGCCTTGTCATAAGCCCTTCCCTTTCCAAGACGGTTAATGATAGGAAGGTAGGCCTTTGGCAGGATTGTTTCTCCCTCTTTGGATCGGAGTCTTGCAGAGAGTTCGTAGATGTCTACACGATCTGTATGGACGTTGAGCAGAGGGCGGAAAGAGAGTTGCAGATTGTTCTCTTCGAGTGCATGGAGTACACATGATTCGATATCGGAAAGCTTCTTGGAGTCTACGACAAAAGACTTCTGCCTGTTCGCTTCTCCCTCTTTGTTCTGTAGTGCAATAAGGTTTTTCAGATGCAGGATATCCTTTTCGATCTCATCCCCAATATTGGTAATGGCGGAAAAGGCGTAGTCGATCTCCATATGTTCAAGGGTCATATTCTCATCGATGAAGCGCTGAAATATCTGTTTGATGTCTGAATGGCTTTGGTCGATCGCGATCAGGAACTCCGCACCGTAACGTCGTGCGATCAGTGCTTTTGACAGCCCCTCATTTCTGAGTGCATTATCGAGACGATGAATAAGGGTATAGAGCATATGGTCTACCTCTTCGGCACTGTAGTTCTCATTGAGTGTAGAGAGGTTTCGGATAATGAGGAGTATCAGTGTTTTGGGCTTGTACTGTTCCAGTTTTTCTGCAAATGCACGTTCGTTGAATCCCTGAGTGATCTGATCTACCAGACTTTCTTTAACACTTAGCTCCATCAGAAAATAGATGAAATAGACGGTGATAAAAAGAAGGGCGCCAAAAAGAATACCTGTCTCTGTATCGAGAACGAGTACTCCTTCACGGAAAAAAGTGGCATAAAAGACCAGAGAGATAAGCAATACGACAGGAATGCCTGCGCGCAGTGCAAGTTTGAAACGGCGTTCCCGCTCTTCGAGTTCGGAGAGGAGCATGGATTAGACGTCCAGATGTTTTACATCTTTGGCATGCTGCTCGATGTAGTTTCGTCGCGGCTCGACCTCGTCACCCATGAAGAGGGTGAAGGTATCGCTTGCTTCTTCGAGGTCATTGATCCTGACCTGTAGCAGTACTCTGTTCTCAGGTGTCATGGTGGTTTCCCAGAGTTGCTCGGGGTTCATTTCACCCAGACCCTTATAGCGTTGGATATAGGCACCCTTTTTGGCATTGGCTTCTACCTGGGCAAAGAGCTCAAGCAGATCTTTGTCCTTGAACTCGTCAGTGATATGCTCCTGGATCTTCTGGTGGATGTGGATCGCTTCGTTGTAGTGAGGGTTGGTGAAGAGGATGTCATCGACAATCAGTTCCTCAAGACCATCATTGGTCTGCACGAAATAGTGGAGCTTCTCTTCAGTGACATGCTTGTTGAGGATGTTATATCCCAGGTCGGCAATGTACTTTTCTAATGTTTTGGCAAGGGTCTTGTTGTCTGTACCGACGACATCGGGGTTTTCGATCATGTAGCGCAGTACCTCCACAAGGGCGAAACGCTTCTCGATCTCCTTGAGGGTCATACGGTAGTAGGCAACCAGTTTGAAAAGTTCAATGAGATCATTGCGTCCCATTGTGGTACTTTCGATGACATCGATACCGTTTTCGATGAGGAAGTCATTGAGTGCCTTGTCATCTTTGAGGTAGGTTTCGTTCTTGCCTTTCTTGTAGCGGTAGAGCGGCGGCTGGGCAAGGTAGAGATAGCCCTTCTCGATGATCGGCTGCAGGAAGCGGAAAAAGAAGGTCATTAACAGGGTCTGGATGTGGCTTCCGTCGACATCGGCATCGGTCATGATGATGATCTTATGGTAGCGGAGCTTCTCTTCGTCAAATTCATCGCCGATTCCACACCCCAGAGCCGTGATCATGTTCTTGATCTCATCGGACTTGAGGATCTTCTCCAGTCTTGCTTTTTCGACATTGAGGATCTTACCCTTCAGTGGCAGGATCGCCTGGAAGACACGGTCGCGTCCCTGCTTGGCGGAACCGCCCGCAGAGTCTCCCTCCACCAGATAGATCTCACTGATCTCGGGGTCTTTGCTCTGGCAGTCGGCAAGTTTGCCCGGCAGGGTACCGACACTCATGGAGTCTTTTCGTTTGACCAAATCACGTGCCCGTTTAGCGGCATCACGTCCTTTGGCAGCAAGCAGTACCTGTGCCATGATCGCTTTGGCCTCAATGGGGTTCTCTTCGAGGTATTTGTTGAAACGCTCTGTAAAGAACTTCTGCACCAACGGCCGTACATAGCTTGAGCCAAGTTTTCCTTTGGTCTGTCCCTCAAACTGGGGTTCGGGCACGCGTACGGAAACAATGGCAACAAGCCCCTCTTTGCAATCGTCTCCTGTGATCTTGGTGTTTTTCTCTTTGGCATTGGCGTTCTTGGCGATATAGCTTGAGAGCGAACGGGTTAGGCCGGCACGAAAGCCTGCTTCATGGGTTCCCCCTTCAGGGGTTTTGATGTTATTGACAAATGAAAGGGTTTTTTCGCTGTCGGAGTCGTTGTACATCAATGCGATATCGATCTCAATGTCGTCTGCTTTCCCCTGAAAGAATTGCGCAGAAGAGATAGGATTTTTGGTGTTCATGTCCTCGACGAACTGTTTGATCCCCCCTTCAAAGTGGAAGACCTCTTTGGTACCGTCACGCTCATCCTTGAACTCGATCTTGATGTTCGGGTTGAGGTAGGCAAGTTCCTTGAAACGCTTCATCAGGATCTCTTTTTGGAACGTGGTGCTTTCGGTAAAGATGGTATGATCTGCCCAGAATTCGATGCGTGTTCCGGTCTTGCGTGTCGGTCCGGTAATCTCCAGCGGTGCAACCGGAATACCCTTTTCGAAGTTCTGTTCATGGATATGCCCGTCACGGAAGATGGTCAGGTGCAGTTTCTCGGAGAGGGCGTTGACGACGGAGACCCCAACCCCGTGTAGACCTCCTGAGACTTTGTAGGTATCCTTGTCGAATTTACCCCCGGCATGCAGTACGGTTAGAACGACGGTCGCAGCAGAGATCTTCTCGGTCGGGTGCTCGGCAACAGGGATTCCCCGTCCGTTGTCTTCGATGATCGCAGACCCTGCTTTGGTGAGAGTGACTTTGATGGTGTCACAGAACCCTGCCATCGCTTCGTCGATAGAGTTGTCGACCACTTCGTAAACAAGATGGTGAAGTCCTTTGATCGAGGTGTCACCGATGTACATTCCCGGTCTTTTTCTGACCGCTTCGAGACCTTTGAGAACTTTGATGTTTCCTGCGCCGTATTCTGCCATGTAGTACTCCGTTCATTGGGGTATATTTTGATATATATTTTATCGAAATAAACTTACAGCAAAGTATTGTGACAGCGTCCTTTGCGGGCGATTTTACAAGAGCATGCCCGATTGCTGTTTTTTGGTGACGATGATGTCCACCTCTTCAGGAGCAGCAAACGCTTTTTTCTCATACGCATCGACGGCATACCGGCCGATCATGGCGGCGTTGTCGGAGCAGTATTGCAGCGGGGCGACATGAAGGGTCTTTCCAAACTCGTTACAGAGTTCTTCATAGGCATTGCGGATATAGAGGTTTGCCGAAGCACCGCCGACGATGGCGAAGTCTTTGATGGGTTCGGCTTTGAATATCTTTTTGCTCTTTTGGAGCAGGTGGCGTTTGACTGCCTTTTGGAAGGAGGCGGAAAGGTCACATTTGTCCTGTTCACTCATCGCCTCTGCGCCGCCAAGTTTCTCTATGACCAGCCGCACGGCGTTTTTGAGCCCAGAGAGGGAGAAGGCGATGAGTTTGGAATTGCGCAGGGGAACAGGCAGGTCAAAGCGGTCTTCATCCCCTTTGCGTGCAAGCTGTTCGATGATGGGACCGCCGGGGTACCCCAGCCCCATCATTTTGGCGGTTTTGTCGAAGCTTTCTCCGACGGAGTCATCCATGGAAGTGGCAAGAATCTCCATCTTTTCGAAACTTTCAACACGCACTACCATCGTATGTCCGCCCGAGATCAGCAGTATTAGCATAGGAAAGCGTGTCTCCTGTTCGATAAAGAGCGAGTAGATATGCCCTTTGAGATGGTGGACGGGGATAAGCGGTACATTTTGCAGCGTGGCAAGGGTTTTTGCCATGGCGATCCCCTCAAGCAGCGTCACGCCCAGTCCCGGCTGGTTGGTAACAGCGACAGCTTTGAGCTGATCGAAATAGGGTTTGGTCTCTTCGAGGATCTTCGGCAGGGCAACCGCATGAAGTCTGGAGGCAAGCTCCGGCACGACACCGCCGTAGCAGGCATGTTCGGTTTCCTGGGAGATCTTTTTGTGGTAAAGGAGTTTTTTGGTCTCTATTTCGGTGACGGCGATGGAGCTGTCGTCACAGGAACTTTCAATACTTAAAATCATATTATTCCTTCGTAGAGTCGGTTTACCGACCGTTGAATGTCTTGTTTTTTATTAAGGGTGGTCGATAAACCGACCCTACACGGAGAGAACCATATTCTCTATAAAATCCCACTTGCCATATCCGCTGTCGGCGTTGATGTGTCCGGCATTGTGAAGCAGGGTGAAGGAAGCGCCGATTTGATCAGCGATCGCTTCTGCTTCGGTTGCTCCGATCCATGGATCGTTATCTGAGACGATCAGATGCACCTCTTTGGCGTGAATGTCATCGGGAATATCGCAGGGGAAAAAGCTTTTGATGGTCTTTTCGGTGGTCTGAAGACTGGGTGGTGAGACCATAAAGAGCCTTTCTACCGTGGTGATCTCCTCCTGACAGAGCCAGAACCAGAGGGTATTGGCAAGGGAGTGGCAGACGACGGTATCGGGTTTGAAATCGTCCAGGATGGTTTTAACCTGTCTGATCCAGCGGTTCTTATTTGGGAAGTGGCAGTTGTCCAACAGAGGGAATGAGACAGTACCGTAGGCTTTGGCTGCTTCACAGGCGAGGTGCGCCTGCCAGTGGGGGAAGTCGGAGCCGCCCCAGCCGTGCAAAATAAGGAGTTTCATTGAAACTCCTTATTTTGAGTGATGAGTGATGAGTGATGAGTGATGAGTGTCGGTATGTGTTGCTGTGCAACGCTTCTGTTTTTTTTTCTGTTATGCATTCTGCATTACTCCATGACTCATTTGTGCAAAGTGTCTCACTTCTCTATCAATGGCGATAATATCATCAATATTGTTCGGTTTAACATTGTCGAACTTTCTATAGGCACGCAGCACAATCTCGCTCATCTCAAAGAAAGAACACTCCTCTTTTTGGAATTTTTCTATGGCAATTTCATTGGCGGCATTGACTACGACACCCAGATGTGGATGGGCAAGAAGGTGTTCTTTGATCTGCCAGATGGGATAGCGGTCGGCAGAAATGGGTAGAAATTCCAGTGTGCCGACCTCCAGCAGATTGACCGGAGGGAGGATCTCCTCTTCGACTCTCTCCCTTAAAGCAAAGGCGATAGGCAGTTTCATATCGACACCGGCAAAGTGGGCGGTAGTAGAACCGTCTTTAAATTCGCACAGGGCATGGATGATGGATTTTTTTTCAATGACTGCATCGATATTGCTTGTGCCAAAGAGCCATTTAGCTTCCAGCAGTTCAAAGAGTTTGTTGGTCATGGTTGCCGAGTCGATGGTGATCTTGTTTCCCATGCTCCAGTTGGGGTGCTTGAGTGCGTCAGCAAAGGTAGCATGGCGCATCTTTTCAATGTTCCAGTCGCGAAATGCACCGCCGCTTGCGGTGATGTAGAGTTTGGAGAATGGGCGGTCGTTCATGAGGTACCAGAGTCCGAAGTGTTCGGAGTCTATGGGGGTGATATGTGACATGTCAATGAACTCTCCCGCCACTACGAGAGACTCCTTGTTTGCCAAAGCGACCTTTTTGCCCATCTGTGTCGCTTTGAGAGTCGGAGCAAGACCGGCATATCCAACCAGTGCGTTGACCACGGTAGGGCTTTGACACGCTTCGATGATGGAGAGGATACCTTCTGTTCCGACACGCACATCCGGATGATGAACCCTCTCTTTGTCTTTTTTGTTGGCGATGGCGACCATCTTGGGTTTGTGTTTGGCAATCTGTCGGTTGAGCAGGTCGATGTTGTTGCCTGCAACCAGTGCTTCTATTTGGATGCCATAGCGTTGGGCAACGATAAGGGTGTTGACCCCGATGGAACCGGTGGAGCCGAGAAGGACGATAGACATAGTTTACAAAAACGCTCTAAGGGCGATCACCATCATCGGTGCACCAAAGAGATAGCCGTCGATACGGTCGAGAATGCCGCCGTGCCCGGGGAGCAGATCACCGCTGTCTTTGACTCCCGCTTCGCGTTTGAGATAACTCTCGAACAGATCGCCAAAGACCGAAGCGACGGAGGTGAGCAGGCTGACCACAAAAGCGATCCACAGCGGTGCAATGTAAAGCCCTGCATAGGTACCGGCTGCTGTGGCGAACAATATGCCGCCAATAACCCCCTCAAGGGTCTTGTTGGGGGAGGTATCGGAGAACTTGGTACGGCCGATGGCTTTACCGGTGAAGAATGCCATCACATCGGTCAATGCCACGGTGACCAACAGCCAGACCATCGCCGCGATACCGAAGTCATCATAGAGGATCAGAAAGAAGAAGATGCCGCTGACAGGATAGAGGAAAGGCAGTATCAGCAGTTTGTCAAAGTTATGGAAGTAGGCGATGGAGCCTCCGAAAATGATAGCAACAAAATAGAACAGATCATCGGGATTGGGGTAGAAGTAGGCGAAGATCCATAACAGCGCCGCCCAGAAGTAGGCAGCGGGACCAACCAGCTTGAAAAGCTTCATCGCTTCATAGAAAGCGAAGAGATAGATGACCCCTAAAAAAGCCCACATTACGAAAAAGTTATCCATCCAACCGATGAAACCGACCAGTGCCAGCAGTCCGATGCCGGTCAACCAGCGCTCTTGATGGTCTGTAAAAATTTTTGTCATGCACTATCCTCAAACAATAATGAGAGATTATACCATAAGGGGGGTTAAATGCGTATCTCCACTCCCTCTTTGAGCACGGGGATCGTTTGGTATTTGTCATATTCGACGCTGGAGCCTTCCTGGATCTTGACAAATTTACGCTTGGTATAGTCAACAAGATAGTTACCCGGTTGATCGGTGGAGAAGTCGACACAGAGTTTGGCTGCGGCATTTAGTACCGAATCGGGGAGGTTCTGTTTGTCGGTACGGATAATGACATGGGAGCCGGGAATGTCCCGCACATGCATCCAGATATCGTTACTTTTTGCCGCTTTGAGCAGTGCCTGATTCTCTTTGCTGTTGCGTCCGACCATGACCTTGTAGTCCTCGATCCAGAAGAGTTCACCCTCTTTGAGTCTCTCTTTTTTGCGTTGGGATTTTCCCCGTTTGGGTACCAGAAGCTCCAGCTCGTAAGGCTCCTTGGCCTGTTCGATGGCATAATGGATATTTTCGTAAAATCTTTTTTTACTCTCGAGATTCTCTTTTTCGATGTGGACGTTCTTCGCTTTGTTCCGGGCGCGTTTGGCGAGGTTGAAGAAGTAGTCGCTGTAGCGGTTAACTTTGAGATTTTTAGGGAGTTTGATGGTGATCTCATTCCCTTCAAAGTCGTAGGTTTTTAGTTTGGTGTCATAGGGTTTGATCTGGTAGAGGTTGGCAAGCACAATGTTGCCAAGCTCCATATTTTTCTGCGCCTCCGCTTCGAGCGAGGTTTCATCAGGGAGTTGGTCAAGCTCTTTTTGGAGCTTGGTGATCTTTTTCGCTACAGAGGCGAGTTTTTGCTTCTTCATTTCCTCGAGACGCTTGGTCTGGATGGTACGATAGCGTGCTTCCAAAAGTGAATCAATGTTTGAAATCTGCTCCCTGCTCCCTGCTCTCTGCTCCCTGCTCTCTACTCTTGGCGGGATGGGTAAGAGCTCGGTTCCCGGGCGCACAACACGAAAGGAGCTCTCACTGTCAATATGGCGCAGTGCTTCGATGATCACTTCATTCTCGTCGAGCAATATAGCGTTTGTATTTTTCCCCGTAAATTCCAGTTGGAGGGTGACAACTTGGTTTTTGTAGGCGCTTTTTGGGACGACTTTAATGCGTAAAATCCGATCGTTTCCAGGTACGCTTACCTCCAGCAGTTTACTTGCCGACAAAAGTGAATGCAGTAGCGTATCAAACGGCGCGTTGTAACCTTGAAGCGGTCGTTGGCTTGGTGCTTTGTAGACAAAACTGTGCCCACGGGTCATATTGAAGAAGTAGCTGTCATGTTTGTCGAAGACCAGTTCAATGGTATTGTCCTCCACCCGTCTGGCACGGGAGATAAAGGTAAAATCGTTCAGTCGTTTGGCGATGGCTTGGAGTTCTTCGAGTTTCATGAGTTGTGTACCACTTTCTTTTGTCATCCTCAGGCTTGACCTGGGGATCTTTTGCTTTAGATTCCCGATTACAGTCGGGAATGACAGGTAAATGAGTTGTGAAATTGTACCATACAAGCGAGAAATACTTAAATAAGACTTGTTTTATCTTATTTAAGTACTATAGGGTAAAAATAGGAGACATAACAATGATGAGTAAATCAGAAGCGTTGGAAGCACTGGAAATGGCAAGACGTTCACATATCAAATGGGTCAATCGTGCGAAATCAATGGTAGACGGGGGGGTAGAAAAGTACGTGATCCCCATCCTTTGAAACCGACGGAATGTGCTTTTGGACAGTGGTTCGACAAGCAGGGCAAAGAGATGGCGATGAAGGTTGATGCACAAAGATATAAAAATATTGATTCACTGCATCAGGATGTTCATGGCAAATACATTGAGATATATGAAATCTATTTCGGTTCAGCGGAGAATGTTGTGTATGATCAGAAAGCGATCATAGAGAAGAGAAATGTATCACCTGATGAAGAAGCACAGGCAAGAAAATCGTTCGAAGAGCTTCGAAGTATTTCCTATAAATTGCTCGATGAGATAGCTGCACTGGAAAAGCGTGTCGAGGTGAGTGAAACCTTTTAAAATGGCACAAACCATTGTTACGCTATAATTCGCGTGATTTTAATGCTATGTACGAAGGATACCCTCATGGGACAGACCATTACAGAAAAGATCTTCTCCGACCATGCCGGCAAAGAGGTTTATGCGGGAGAGATCGTTAGAGTACCGATCGATATGACCATCGGTAACGACATTACCACGCCTATTTCCATCAAGGCGTTCGAAGAGAGTGGTGCCAAGGAGCTTGCCAACCCCGACGGATTTGCGATTGTGATGGATCACTATATTCCGGCAAAGGACATCGCGTCGGCCAATCAGGCAAAGATCAGCCGGGAGTTTGCATACAAGCACAACCTCAAGTATTTCTTTGATGAGAAAGATATGGGGATCGAGCATGCCTTGCTGCCCGAAAAAGGGCTTGTGATTCCCGGTGACGTGATCATCGGTGCGGATTCACATACCTGTACGCACGGGGCTTTGGGTGCTTTCTCGACAGGGATGGGGAGCACAGATATCTCTTTTTCCATCATCACCGGCGGCAACTGGTTCAAGGTGCCAGAGTCGATTAAAGTCAACCTTGTAGGTAAACCCGGAAAGCATATTTACGGTAAGGACATCATTCTTGAGCTTATCCGTATTCTCGGTGTGGACGGTGCGCTCTACAAAGCCATTGAGTTCACCGGTGAAGGGGTACAGTACCTTGGTATGGCAGACCGTTTCTCCATGTGTAATATGGCGATCGAAGCGGGTGCCAAGAGCGGTATATTTGCGATCGACGAGGTCTCCCAGAAGTATCTTGATGAGCGTGCAAAAGCCAACGGCGGACTGCGTGCAGAGCCGAAGATCTTCCATTCTGACGAGGATGCGACCTACTGTCAGGAGATTACCATCGATATGGCGAACCTCTCCCCGGTCATCGCCTACCCGTTCCTGCCAAGTAACGGCAAGCCGATTGAACAAGCGGTCGAGGATGACCTCAAGATCGATCAAGTGATGATCGGAAGCTGTACCAACGGGCGCATCGAAGACCTGCGTATCGCAGCAGAGATTATGAGGGGAAAACGGGTTGCCAGACATACCCGCATGATCATCACCCCTGCGACACAAAAGATTCTGCTTCAGGCACAGCATGAGGGATTGATGGACATTCTCATCGAAGCGGGTGCGGTGGTCTCCAACCCGACCTGCGGCGCCTGTCTGGGCGGGTACATGGGGATCCTCGGTGATGGAGAGCGCTGTGTGGCAACGACCAACCGTAACTTCGTCGGACGTATGGGTGCCCGTACATCCGAGATCTACCTTGCCAACTCTGCGGTGGCAGCTGCTTCGGCGATCGCGGGGAAGATCGTCGATCCGCGCGAGATTTAATGAAGGAGAAAACAGAGCATTAAGGTATCGATCATTACCTTTGATGTTCGGTTGTTCTTGTTTATACTTTCAGGGATTGTCATAACAGGAAGTTTTTCTGTTTTCCCACCCTCAGCTCAAAAAATGTATTATCAATTCTTGATCTATTTCTATACTATTTAGGTATTTCCCTCTCTTTTATACTTGTTATGTATCTCGTTTTTCTCTATTAAAGTGACAGATGAGACAATTTCTTTTGTGCCTGCACGCATAGTGCATGAAAATGTTATTCCTTTCAAGGAAACATATAGACAACATGACTTTTTTATCCGGGATTACCGTTTTATCAAAAAGGTTGAGATATTTAAGAGACTTTTTTTTGATAGAATAGGCGTAAATCAAAGAAAAGAGAGGTGTGCCGGATGTTGAACAAATCAACGATCATACTTGAATTGCAGCGTGCCAGACTGGCACATGAACGATGGATAAAAAAAGTAGAACACTTTATTGAAGGATTGCCGGTAGATGTGGATACCATTACACTTGTGCCGACAGACTGCGGTTTTGGTAAATGGTTCTATGGACCAATTGGAGAGAATCTCAAAAATGAATATGTTTTTGAACGTACGATGGAGCGTATAGAACACTGCCATAATACACTCCATGAGACCTATGAAAAGGTCTATATACTTTTTCATACCAAACCCTCATCTCTCATAGCACGGATAATACCTATAGGAGGAGCCAAAAGACAGAGAGCAATGGCAACTCTCTATCTCGAGAAGCTTAAGATACTCTCAGAAGAGCTTCTCTATCTTATTGGAAAGCTTGAAAAAGCGGTTAAGGCCGTCGATACCGTGCTACTTTCCAAACAGAAGTATAAAGAAGGAAATTATAAGTTTTCTGCTTAAAATCCCGCATTGGGATCAAACCCGAACCCTCCTCCCCCAAAATCGGGTGTACCGAAACTCTGCATTGCAAAATTCGGATCGCTGTGTCCGTGTTTGACCGATTCTCCGCGTAGCATGGTAATATCCATCTTCGGGTCGATCCCTTTGGGGCAGACAGCGGTACACTCTCCGCATAGTGTGCAGTCCCATACTCCGTTTGTCTGTACCGCATCGATGATACTTTTCTCGTCT